>JAEUJH010000161.1 GCA_016794825.1 Gemmatimonadota bacterium | reverse complement strand
ATGGCCAGGGTGGAATCGGCGGCCGGTCCGGTCTGGGTCACGAACTCGAACGTGCTCCGACTCATGCCAAGCGGCGCGAGCAGTTCGTCGGCAAGCCAGCGCTCGTAGCGAACGCCGGCCACGGCCTCGATGAGCATGCCGAGGATCGTGTAACCCGTGTTCGAGTAGGAGAACCGCGCCCCGGGCGGATGACGGACCCGGATCGATCGCGCGATCCCGTTTCGAAGCGGCGTGTCCGGATCCGCCCGAAGGGAAAACACCTGCCACATCCGGGCGTCGTCGAGTCCGCCGGTGTGGTCGAGCAGGTGGCGAACCAGGAGGGGAGCGGAGTCCCGCCACTGGTTGTCGATCCGAAGGTCGGGCAGGTAGGTCTCGACCGGCGCATCGAGGTCGACTCGGCCCAGGGTGGCGAGGCGAAGCACCCCGGTGGCGATCAGGGTCTTGGCGACCGAGCCGACCTGGACCCGGTCGGTCGGCCTCATGGGCGTCCCGAGGGCGGCGTTTCTGACGCCCGCCGCCCCGAGGGTCGTGCCCGTCGGCGTCACCACCGCCCAGACCGCTCCGACCAGTCGCTCCGCGGCAATGGCCGCCCCGACGGCCGTGGTGAGCGAATCCGGCTGACCCGCCAAGTCGCCGGGTCGGGCAAGCCCGATCAGCGCCGCGCTCGCGATGAGCCGCAGGGCCCGCCCGCCCAACCCCGCCCTTCCCACTGCCGGCACCCAGAACCCCTTTCGGTTGGAACGACGAACCCGTCGCTTCCCGGCGTCGCGAACGACGCCCGCGCCCAAACGAAGTTCGGTCCAGGCGGTCGAATAATACCGACCCGATGAAGCGGCATTCAGGAACTCGACCCTTCCCGCCCATCCCGACCGGGTTACGTTTTGGCCCCCATGACGGGTTCATCCCCCACCGGCGCCCGGCGCCGCGCCCTCCTCATCCTCGTCGACGGCCTCCGTCCCGACGTGGCCGAAGCCGCCCTCGGCCGGGGTGAGTTGCCCAACCTCGCGCGCCTGGTTGGCCGGGGCGGCGTCGGGCGGGCGATCACGGCCTTCCCGTCGACGACCAGCGTGGCCTACCTGCCGTTCCTGACGGGGTGCCTCCCTGGCCGCTGCAACGTGCCCTCGATCCGGTGGCTGGATCGGACGGCGTATCAGGGGGCGTGGTGGCGGGATCGCGACGCCGTTCGCAGCTATTGCGGCTATCAGGCCGGGATGCTGGACGGCGACATCGCGCCGGAGGTCCGCACCATTTTCGAACTGATCCCGGAAAGCGCCGCGTTCTTCACGCCGATTACCCGCGGGCTCTCGCCGGAGCGGGATCCGACCCAGGGCGCCCGGAAATTCTGGGGTGCGGTGTCGCACTACCTGCTCTGGCACCAGCCGGGCGACGACGCCGTCGCCCGGGCGTTGCTCGACTGGATCGAGCGCGACCCCGAGTGGCGGTTCCTCTTTGCCCAGTTCCCCGCCGTCGACGGCTACACCCACCAGACCACGCCCGAGGCGCCCCGGGTCCTCGAGGCGCTCCGACGGGTCGATCGGTCGGTCGGCGCGGTCGTGGCCCTGCTCGAGGCCAAGGGTCAGCTCGCCGACACCCTCGTGGCCCTGGTGAGCGATCACGGCGCGACGACGGTTCGCGAGCATCTCGACCTCGCGGTCTGGATGCGACAGCGGGGCATCCCCACCCTGGCCCATCCGGAACTCTGGCGACGGGAGCCGCGGGCCGCGGTAATGGTGGCGGGCAACGGTTCGGCCATGATCTACGCCCGGCCGGAGAGTCGACGGGCGGCCCGGTGGTCGCTTGCCACCCTGCGCCGGCCGGAGGCGTTCGGCACCGCCGACGACGTCGTGGCCGCGCTGGTGGCGGAGCCCGCGGTGGCGTTCGTCGCGGCCGAAGACCGCCCCGGGG
>JAEUJH010000137.1 GCA_016794825.1 Gemmatimonadota bacterium | reverse complement strand
ACTCGGCGTGGAACCCATAACTGCTGCTCGAATTGGCAAACGAGGCGAAGGCGATCCGCCGCTCGGGGAAGAGGACGAGCTGGGCAATGCCTCCGTTGGAGCCGCCGCTGTGGGAGAGTCGAGTGTCGCCCGGCCGACCGGCCACCCCCCACCCGAGACCATACCCGCCTGATCCGGTCGGACGGCCGATGGTCCGCGTTGCCATGGCGGTGGCGCTGGCGGTGGAGAGCACCGCCGACCGGGATGGTCCGACGCCCCGATTCAGATGCATGGCCGCAAAGGCGAGCTGATCCTCGATCGTGGTGATCAGGGTCGAACCGGCCGGAGCCGCCGACCGCGGCAGCGAAAACCGGGCGGCGGCCCGATGCCCGCCCGGCCGGCTGCCATCCGGAACGCTGCCCACCGCCAGGCGGTGCATCAGGGCTTCGGAAGGATCAGTGACGGTGCGGTCGAGGTGGAGCGGCTTGACGATTCGCTCCCGGATCAGCCGGTCGAAGCTGTCGCCCGTCACGAACTCGGCCAGGTGGCCGGCGAGGATGAACCCGCCGTTGCAGTAGGAAGAATAGGCCCCGGGCGCGTGGATCTGCCCCACCTGCGCGAGCAGGTCGACGTACTGGCGATGCGCGGCGGGTCCGTCGCCCAGCTCGAGGAGATAGTCGCCGGCGTCGATGCCGCTGGAGTGGTTGAGGAGTTGGCGGACCGTGATCGCTTCCGAGGCCTTGGTGTCGAGGACGCGGAAGTGAGGGAGGTAGCTCCGGACCGGCCGGTCGAGATCGAGCTTGCCCTGATCGACCAGGGTCATCACCACCGTGGTGGTCCAGACCTTGGTGATCGATCCGGTCAGGAACGCGGTGTCCGGCGTCATCGGCACGCCGGTGTTCAAGTTGGCGATGCCAGCCGCCGCGACCTGCGCGGCGCCGTCCACCCAGACGCCCACGAGCGCGCCGGGAACCCCGTGCTTGGCGCGGAGCGGTTCGAGGATGGCGGTCAGGTCGGGGCCGCCACGGGACGGTCGTCCAACGGGGAAAGGGGAGCGGCTGGCGGTGATCAGGCCGGCGCCAGTCGCCATCAGGAAGCCGCGGCGTTGCATCGGAGGCCTCAGTGGTTCCGGATCCAGGCGATCAGCCGCTCGACCAGATCGGTGGCAAGGCCGCGGTCGGCGGCGTTGTAGCCGGTCAGCAACTGCTGCTGATTGGCGCGCAGCTCCTCCAGCGACCGACTCTCCGCCTTGAGCACATGGTCGGCGCCGGGGCTCAGGTAGTGATCGACCGCCCGCCCGGCGGCGCGGCGCGCCGCCACGAGGCGGTCGGCGTCTTCCACCGGGTCGACCTGGACGTCCTTGCCGCCCTGAAGCACCAGGACCGGCGCCGCCAGCCCCGCGGCCGCCTGGGCCGGCTCGAACGAGGCCAACCCCCGCCCGATCTTGGCGACGGGCGGCGCCATCAGGGCGCTCAGGATCATGACGATCTGAGGCCGGGTCGACGCCGACTTCGGGTCGACGTCATTCCCGGCCACGAAGGACGCGAGCGCGGTCCGGATCGGGCCCATTTCTGTCGCCACCTGCTCCGGCGTGAGGCCCATCGGACCGAGGACGTTCTTCTCCAGCTGCACTTCGAGGACCCGGGCCAGCGACCGGCCCGGTGCGGAAATCAGGACCACACCCCGGAGCTGACTCCCGGCAACCTCCGCCAACCGGGTGGCGTGAATGCCCCCCTCGCTATGGCCCGCGACGAAAACCCGCGCCGGATCGACGCTGGGCCGGGCGCGAAGGAATGCCAGCGCAGCCGCCGCCTCGTCGCGATAGGTATCGAGGGTCAGGTCGGTGATGGGGACTCCCCGGTTCTGCCCGCTGAACGCCTTGTCGAACCGGAGTACCGTAACGCCCTGGGCGGCCAGGGCTTCCGCCAGGAGCCGCGCGCTTCCATTCTTGCCAGGCAAGAGCGGGCTGTTCCAGTCGCGGTCGGTGGGCCCGCTGCCCGCGAGCAGCAGGAGGGCGGGGCCGGTGCCGGAGGCGGGTCGGACCAGGGTTCCGGGAACCGTCCGGCCCGCCACGGCAAAGGTTATCTCTTCCGAGACGATCGACTGAGGCGCGGGCATGGCGCCACTCGCGAGCAGGGTGGCCAACACGACGAACGAGGACACGGGTTTCGGTTCCGTAGGTGGTGACGGAAGTCTAATCGGGAACCTCAGGCCGCGGTTTTCAATGGGAGCCAAGCGATGACTCAAGGCAACGGCGGGCACGGAATCGACTCGACCAGCTGGCGCGCCACGATTCTGCCCCTGCCCAAGCGACACTCCCGTGGCGCCGCGCTCGGCTTCTGCGGGGGGCACGTCGTCGGCCGGGTGGAGGCCGCCCGCGGCCCGAGTCGCGGCTGTTGGTGGCCCGGCGGGAAGCCTGAGCTGCTCGGGCTCGAGGGCCACAAGGAACTCGGCGCCGGCCGGGCGGCGGGCGACCTGATTCCCGGCAACTGGCGCAAGGACTCGGGCGACATGGGCGCCGTGGTCTGGCGGCTCAACGGCACTCTGCTCGAGGGAAGGGAACTGCACGATCCCGCCTTCGCGAAGACGTGGGCGACGGGCGCCGGCGGCGGCGCCGTCATCGGGATCGGCGCGCGGCCCAGCCAGCCTGGCAAGCGGACGCCGAACGTGGGGCTCATGTGGCGCGACGGCAAGGACGCGGCCGTGATCGAGGCCGAGGGCGAGGTTCGGCTGTTCGCAACTGATGGGGTGAGGGTGGCCGGAAGCATCAACGGGCGCGCGGCCCTGTGGCCGGCCATCGGCGCGGACCCGATCGATCTGTCACCCGCCAAGATGTTGATGAGCGAAGTCGAGGCGCTCGACGGCGACTCCCAGGTCGGCACGGCGTTCAAGAGTTTCTGTGCCCGGGCCGGCATCTGGCGCGGCGCGGCCGCCACGTTTTCGGATCTGACGCCGAACGGCTTCCAGACGTCCCGGGCGCATGGCGGCGCTGGCGGATTCCAGGTGGGCTACGTGCGGGTCAAGGAGAACACCCGGAACGGGACGCCGGGCTCCGACAACCGGGCGGTGGTGTGGGAGGGCGCGGCGGATCGGTGGTTCGACCTCAACGCCTTGCTGCCCGCGCCTTACAACGCGTCGATCGCGCTGGCCGTCGAGATCCGTGGGAACGAGCTGCGAATCTGTGGCTCGGCCAGTCAGCTCGAGGTGAACGACCCGGGGACCCCGCGGGAAAGCCACGTCGTGCCGGTGGACCACCCCGTGCTCTGGACGGCGCGAATCCAGCCGGGTTGAGTCGGGCGGCTTTTGGCGACGTGACGGAGGGCCACGTCGCCCGTACCAACGATCAGCGGGTGTTCCAGGCCGGACTCCTGATCCGGCCCGGAGCCTCGCTCCCCAGGTCCGCCTAACGCATCACGGCGAAGCTCGATACCGCCGCCAGCCAAATCCCATCCGCCGGTCCGGCAGGTTCTGGATCGGGGTCACGATTCCGATCGAGCCGTCGGGCAGGAAGACGACCGGGAGATACTCCCCGGCCGCGTCGCGCTGCGACGGCTCGCCGAATCCCGGCAGGACGAAGCTCTCGAACTCGAACGGCTCCGC
>JAEUJH010000111.1 GCA_016794825.1 Gemmatimonadota bacterium | reverse complement strand
GTCAGTTCCTGGCCGTCGGGGCCGGGGCCCTCGCGTCGGCTGCCCGGTTTCCTGCCGCCCGGTTGCAGAAGTTCGATCTGATCCTCGCCAACGGACGGGTCATCGATCCCGAGACCCGTCTCGACGGGATTCGGCACGTCGCCCTGGTCGGCAGGCGGATCGCCGCCGTCAGCCGGACGCCGCTGCGGGGTGGGGAGGTCGTCGACGTCGGCGGCCTGGTCGTGGCGCCAGGCTTCATCGACTGTCACGCCCACGGTCAGGATTTCGAGAACAACCGGGTGCAGGCCCTGGACGGGGTCACCACCACGCTCGAACTCGAAACCGGCCCGGTCGATGTCGAGGCCTGGTACGCCGAACGAGCGGGCCAGCGACTGCTCAATTTTGGTTGCTCGGTCGGGCACATCGCCGCCCGGAATTTCGTCATGGCCGGCCGGTCGACCGCGGGATTCAACGGCGGGCTGGACCAACCCGCCGCGCGGCGCCCGGCCACGGCGGAGCAGATCGGGGCCATGGCGGAGTTGGTGGATCGGGGACTGCGGCACGGCGCGCTGTCGGTCGGGTTCGGGATCCAGTACGTGCCCGGCGCGACCCGGGCCGAGTTGATGGCGATGTTCCGGGTGGCCGCCCGGCACGGCGTCATGTGCGGGCTCCATCAGCGCTACGGCGGGATGCTCGAGCCGGACGGCCTGGCTGGGATCCAGGAACTCCTGGCCTTGGCTCTGGTGACCGGCGCCCGGCTTCATGTCGAGCACATCACCAGCAACACCGGCCCCTTGGTGCGGGACGCGCTGGAAATGCTGCGGGCGGCCCGCGCTCGGGGAATCGAAGTCACGACCGACACCCACCCCTACACCGCGGCAATGACCGGCATCGAGAGCGCGGTGTTCGACGCCGGCTGGCAGGAGCGGTTCCAGATCGGCTACGGCGATCTCCAGTGGGCCGCCACCGGCGAACGGCTGACGGCCGAGTCGTTCGCCCGGTATCGGGCTCAGGGCGGAGCGGTCGTCATCCACATGATGCGCCCGGAAGATGTCGCGGCCGCCGTGGGCCATCCCCTGACCGCGATCATCAGCGACGGTGAGTTGACCGGCGGGCGCGGGCATCCCCGCAGCGCCGGGTCGTTCAGCCGGGTGCTGGGTCGGTTCGTGCGGGAGGAGCGGGTGCTCTCCCTGCCGGAAGCGATCCGCAAGATGACCTGGTATCCGACCCAGATCGTGGGCGGGCCGGCGCTTCGGTCCAAGGGTCGGGTTCAGGTCGGCAAGGACGCCGATCTGACGGTGTTCGATCCGACCCGGATCATCGATCGGGCGACGTACGAGGAACCGGCCCTCCCCTCGGAGGGCGTTCGCCACGTCTTGGTGGGCGGCCGGTTCGTGGTGCGGGACGGCGTCCTTCGCGACGAGCGCGCGGGTCAGCCGGTTCGCCGCGCCGGGTCCGTCGGTTAGGCTCCGACCGACCCGGCGTCAGCGTCGACTCCTCCGGCCTCAACCGCCGCCGAGTCGGCCGGTCCGGGCGACGACCCGGTGGCGGTCGGCGGAGTTGTAGTAGCGCCACACCGGCGCGGTCATCGCATCCCAGTTGACGTCCTTCGGCGCCGCGCTCTCGTGTGCCGCCTGGTCCGCCGGGGTCTGTTCCTGCCAGAGGACGGTGAACTCGCGATCCCGGATCGCCACGACGGGGTAGCCGGCCACCATTCCTTCCGCGCTGAGGGCCTCGATCGGCCCGAACGTCGTGCCCCCGTCCAGGGACGCGCGGAGCAGGATCCTCGGCGCCTCGACGGTGCCGTCCTCCCAGGTCACCACCACCTGCTTCTCGGGGCCCAACCCGACTTGCACGTGAGACGCTCGGGACCGTTCCCCGATCTTCATCACCACCGGCGCGCCGAACGTGCTCCCGCCGTCGTCGGAGCGGGCGTACTTGACGCCCGCCGCTCCCGGTTTGCCGGTCCACCACCCCACGTGGAGCCGGCCGGCGTCGTCCGCCGCGAGGGACGGCCCCGCGTCGGGGCAGCCACCCACTTCCCAGTCGTCGGCATAAATCCGGACCGGGGCCGACCACGTCACGCCTCGATCGTCGGACCGGGCCACCACGATGTCCCGGATGCCGCCGGGGAGCTTCTTGCGCCAGGCCAGGAAGGCTCGGCCCTCCCGCGTCGTCGTGAGGGCCACCCGGCAGCACTCGCACGACCCCTCCTCGTCCACCAGCCGATTGGTGTCCCAGGTCCTCCCGCCGTCGGTCGAGTGGGTGGCGAATACCCGGATCGTGTCGGTCCGCTGATCGAGCCAGCTGACGTAGATCGTGCCATCGCCGCCGACGTGGAGGGCGTGGTCGTTGCGGTACTTGCCGAGGGCCCCGTCGTCCGTGACCGAGATCGGCGGGCCCCAGGTCCGGCCGGTGTCGCGCGAGGTCGCGACCCGGAGGCCCGCGTGAAAGGCCTGCGGGCCGGGGTCGGTGCGCGCCACCGCGTAGAGGATGTGGAGCGCGCCATCGGGTGCCCACGCCAGTTTGGGCGGCGTTTCCCGGTCGGCCTGGAATTCGCCTAACGTATCCGCCAGCTCGACCGGGGCCCGGCCGTCGGTCATCACGAACAGGCGGTTGGGCGAGCCGTCGCCGAGGCCGCTCAGCCAGCTGAACGCCCGGACTCCGGCCGCCGAGACCGCGATCATCGGCGCGGCGCCGCCGGCGCCGGCCGGATTGAGGATCCGGGGTTCGTCGACCGCGATCCCGGAGGCCGGGGCCGGTCGGTCCCGGCAACCGGCCAGCGAGAGTCCCGCCGCGACCACCGCGACCATGGTGCCCTGACGCATCGTCATACCCTCCCTTCGAATGGAACGGCGTTTCACGGGAGCCATCGGATCCCCGCCACGAGCGACCGCCGATCGGCCGGCTCGTAGAATCGGCCGGCGCCGTTGTCGACCTGCGCGGACGCCGAATACCGTGCGTCGGTCAGATTGCGGCCCTCGAGGAACGCGGTCAGCCCGGCCCCCGCAAACAGCCACTCGGCCCGTACGCCGAACGCGGCCCACGAGTCGTTGGTGACCGTGTTGCCGCTGTCGAGGAAGTAGCTGGTCGGCACCCACTCGAGACTCGGGGCCAACCGGAATCCGGCCGGATGGGCGTACCGGATCTCCGCCGCCAGATGGTGCTTCGGGGCGCCCGGGATCGCCTTACCCTGGTAGACCGGGTCCGCGACGTAGGTGAACCGGCCGAAGGTGTAGGCGCCGCGAATCGTGAGCTGGTCCGGCGCGTCGCCGCGGAGGAAGATCCCCGAGGGCAGTCGGTAGTCGAGGCCGGCCTCGAGCCCGAGGTGGCGCGTCTTGGGCGCGTTGCGATACGTGGGGATCGTGAACGGCGCGTTCGGGAACGGCTGGACGTTGCGGTTCAGGATCTCGTCGCGGAGTTCGATGTCGTAGAACGACAGCTCCCAGCCAAGCCCGGCCCGCTCGCCGCGAGCGCCGACCTCGAATTGCCAGGCGCGCTGCTCGGCGAGGTCGATGAAGCCGCCGGGATTGCCGAAGCTCGTCATCTCGAGCAGCAGGGGTGGCTCCACCGTCTTGCTGGCGTTGGCGAACAGCTGGACCCCGCCCGGGGTCCGGTACAGCAACCCGAACCTCGGAGTGATGGGTTCGTAGGTCCGGACGTCGGACTGGTCGCCGTTGCTCAGGAAGTCGTCCCGGACGGTCCGCCGCGACCGGTCGTATCGGATGCCGAGCGTGGCGGTCAGGCGATCGGCGAGGTCGATTGATTCCTCGGCGTAGATCGCCAGGTTGGCGACCCGGTCGCGCTCGTCGCGCGTCAGCGCGCCATGCCCGCCCGCGACGTTGACGAACTGGCGGTTCCGCATCCGCAGGAACGCCGGCTGGAAGCCAAGGGTGAATCGGCTGGCCCGTCCGCCGATCGTCCCGGTGTTGAGGTAGCGGACCTCGGCGCCGACGTCGTGACTCTGCTGGTTGATGACCTCGAAGATCGGGTGATCGATGTCGCGATACTGAAGGTAGGGGCTCACCTCGAGGCGATGGTTCGCGCCCAGCTGGCTCCGGAGCTGCACGCCGAGGTGATGGAGGTCATAGTCCCGCCCCCACCGGTTGGTGGCGTTCTCAGGGACCGCGGCATCGGGCGTCGCCGCGAACTCGGCCGCCGTGAGGGCGCCGGGGAGCTGCTCCCGGACCCGGGCAAAGAAGTAGAACGCCCGGGCGTCGGTCCGCTCGCCGAGCCGGTAGCCGAGGTGGAGGTTGACGCGATCCCGCCCCTGCTCGGCCCATCGCCGATAGCCGTCGACCCCGGTGTGGGCGTAGCTCGCGTAGTAGTCGAGCGCGCCGAACTGGCGCCCGGACTCGACCTGCGCCTTCCGGAAGCCATACGCGCCCGCCTGGGCAAAGGCGGCAAACGGCCGGGCCGTGAATCCGGTCTTGGTCGTCAGGTTGATGGCCCCGCCCAGGGTCGATCCGCCCAGACGGAAGGCGTTGGCCCCCTTGGCGACTTCGATCGCCTCGACCGTGGCGAGTTCCAACGACTCGAAGTCGGTGAAGCCGTCGGCGTTGCGGTAGGGCATCCCGTTGACGAGGACGTTGACGCCGCGAGCATGAAAGTTGTTGCGGAGCCCCGAGCCCCGGATCGAAATCTGACTCTCGTCCGCGGCGCCAAATCGAGGTTGGACGAAGACCCCCGGGGTAAAGCCGAGGACATCGCGCAGGTTGGCCTGACGGGTCGATCGGATTTCGGCGGGCCCGATGTAGTCGACGCCGCCGGGAACGCTGGCCAGGGCCGCCTTGGCCTCCTCCAGGTCGGTGGGGGTGCCGATCACGGTCAGCGCCGTGAGTTCCTGCGCCGTCCGGGTCAGGGACAACTCGACGGTGACGGTCCCGCCGGCGGCGACGTCGACGGTCTGACTGGCCCGGTCGTAGCCGGCCAGTCTCGCTTCGATCGACCGCCGACCCACCGCGAGACCGGTGATCCGGAACCGACCGTCAGGGTCGGTGGTCACCCTGGATCTGGTGCCGTCGACCGAAAGTTCCGCCCCTGCGGCCGGGCGTGTCGACCCGGCCAGCGTTACCCGACCGGCGACCGCGCCGGTCGCCTGCGCCATTGCGTCGTGCCCGACGCTTCCGATGGCACCCAAAGCGGCAACCAACAGGCGGCCGATGCGAAGTGAGAGACCCATGTGGTGCTGACTCCCGAACCCAAGTGACGACGGATCGACCCCGGGGGTGGGGTTCGATCGGTGGACATCGAGACGGTAGCCAAGCGTTGCCCCGCGCTGACGGGCCAACACGACGCGATTGACGGCGACGGCGCCGTCGGGACGGGACTAGCTCAGCGGAGCCAGGGCGGGAGGGGCGGTGGGAAAGGGAAGCCGATGGTCCGGCGCGACGGGCATGAATCCGGTCGGGCTGGGTGCATCGGCGGTCGGGCGTGGCGGGTCGATGGCGACCGCGAGCGTCGGTGCCGGGGTCGGGGCCGACAGGCCGCATCCGGCCGCGCAATCCGAATGGCAGTCATCGCAGGGGGCGGGAGCCCCCGCAGCCTGCTGATGGCCGGCGTGTGCGCCCCCATCCGCGACGGCCGCGGCTTCGGGAGCCGCCTCCTCGCAGTGATGCAGCCAAGGACCGGCAACGACCTGGGCCGCGAGGAGGCCGGTCGCGAACAGGCCGAGAACGGCCCGCAGCCAGGAAAGACGGAAGCGCCGCATGAAGACCGATTAACGCTAGCCCAGTTCCCCGGCAGGCACCAGTCGAACGCCTGGAAGAGACCGGCTTAGCGGGATCGGCGGGCCCTGGTGGGTTGGGCGCCGGCGGCAGCCGCCGCCAGACGCGGCGCCACGGCATCGGCGTCCGGCGGGTCGCTCCCGTAGAGCGCCCGGTACCAGAGGACCGAAAGGAAGTGGGCCAGGGCCTCGTCGGTCGGCGCCACGGTCGCCACCAGCCGGGTGGCCTCCGACGGCATTCCCGCGAAGAGCTTGCGGGTCAGGTCGTCGATCATCCCGCCGAGCGCGTGCACGGACAACTCGATGGCCGGACGGTCGCGGCCGGCGGCGGGGAAGCGGCGGACCACGGAATCGGTGATCCGCCGGTACCAGTCGTCGCTCGCGGCCGTGAACAGGCGGGCGAACGCGGGCTCGTCGCCGGACAACTCGAGCAGGCACCGCATCAACCCGGCGTTGGCCCGCGCCAGGGCGACCCAGCGGTGGTTGGCCTGGTAGATCGCCTGATAGGCCGTGGCCCCGGACCCCTCGGCCGGCGCGGTGATGAACCGGTGGAGAAACTCGCGGAGCACGTCGGTCGTGAGGGCGAGCTTGTTGTCGAAATAGAGGTAGAGAACGGGCGGCGTGATGCCCGCCCGATCGCAGACGTCGGCCACCTTCATCTGCCGGTACCCGACCTCGTTCAGCAGTTCGACCGCGGCCAGTCGGATCCGGTCGCGGGTCCGCTCACCCTTCTTTCGGGGGCCGGCCTCCCGTTGCTGGGCCGCCACCCAACTCCGGAAGCTGGCCGGGGCCGCGCCCGCCTTGGCGCGGCTCAGCCGAACCTCTTCGCCGCGTCGACGGCGCCGGCCTGGAACGCGGCCGTGATCGGGGCGTACATCCGGCGCATCGCGGCGGTGACCATCTCGCCCGCGCCCTCGGGGCTGCCCGCCTTGAACGGCGGATCCGGATCGTACTCGGTGTTGAGCATCTCCGCCTTGGCGTAGTTCTCGCCGGTCAGCCGGGCCGCGATGACGAACGCCAGATCGAGCCCGGCGGTTACCCCGGCACCCGTGATCACGTTGCCGTCCTCGACCACTCGCGCCTTCACGGGCGTCGCGCCCAGGGTCTTGAGGATGTCGAGCGTCACCCAGTGCGTCGTCGCCCGCCGACCCCGAAGCAGACCGGCCGCGCCAAGGACCAGCGCGCCGGTGCAGACGCTGGTGACGAACCGGGCGGTCTTGGCCTGCTTCTGGAGGAACGCGATCACTTCCGGATCGCGCATCATGGCCACCGGGCCGAGGCCGCCTCCCGGCACGAAGAGCACGTCGAGGTGCTCGGGGCAATCGGCCAGGGTCACGTCCGGCAGCAACTGGGCGTGACGGCCGGTCGGGATCGGGGCCTTGGTCTTGCCGATGATGTGGACGTGGGTGTTGAGGAGGTCCTCGAAGATGGCCTTCGGGCCCAGCAGATCGAGGGGAAACATCCCGGGAAACGCCAGCATCCCGATCTGCCGCCATTTGGTGGGCGCGATCATCTCCTTGATCTTCGGATCGCCCTGCGACAGGTCGTCGATGAACCGCCGCATCGTGACCATCATGTCGTCCTGCAGCGGCCCGTCCACCGGCTCCGCGGCCGCGGCCGCCGGCGAACGGACCAGGGGCAGGGCGGCGAACGCGGCCGCCGAGGCGGCCAGGTGGCGGTGAAAGTCGCGGCGATCCATGGAGCGCGTCATCCTCTCGGGTCCGTGATTTGACTTCGACGGCGGGGCGAACCAGCTTTCCGGAAATAAGCTATTCACGCCTAGCTTTTCAAGGAAGGACCCCGTGAACCTCCGCCGGCCGCTGGTCGCGTCGCTCCTGATCTCGTTGCTCGGCGCCGCGGTCGCGGAGTCGCAACTGGCCACCGGCCGGATCCAGACGGTGACCGGCCCGATCGCCCCCGACTCGCTCGGCTTTACCCTGCCGCACGAGCACCTCTTCGTCGATTTCCTGCTGCCGGATCTCCCGACGGGATACCGGCGGATCGGAGCTCCCACTCCCCGTTTCGTGCGCTGGTTCCAGGAACTCGGCAACATCTCGTGGGTGCCCCGGACCGCCGAGGAACTGGCGTTCTGGGATCGCCCGGCCCTGACCATCGACATGCTGCCCCGACTCCGGGGGCGGTGGCAGACCAAATCGAACTACGTCCTCGATGACGAGTCCGATGCCATCGAGGAAGTCGTGGGCTACCTCGCCGCCGGCGGCCGCAGTCTCGTCGACGTGACTCCCGTGGGGATCGGTCGCGAGCCGACCCGGCTCCGGCGGGTGGCCGAACGGACCGGTCTCCAGATCGTGATGGGCACCGCGTTCTATCGGTGGCCCTACCGAACCGAGGCCATCCGCGCCCTGACCGCCGGTCAGATGGCCGACCTGATGGTGCGGGAGCTGACCGAGGGCATCGACGGCACCGGAATCAAGGCGGGGATCATCGGCGAGATTCCGGTCGATGCCCACAGCGTTCATCTCGACGGCCCGCTCGACCAGGTTCCGTCGGACGCGGCCGTGCGGGCCGCCTGGGCCCCTCGGTACGAGCGGATGCGGTCGGGCACCCCCCGCGCCGAGGAGATCTACGATCCGGAGGAGATCAAGAGCCTCACGGCCGCCGCGTGGGCCAGCCGCCGGACCGGTGCCGCCATCACCCTGCATGCCGTCGACCCCTGGATCGGTTATCTCGACGTGCTCGAGCGCGAAGGCGCGGACTTGAGCCGGGTCGTCGTCGGGCACGGCAGCTGGCTCATGGCCGACACGGTGCTGGCCCGCCGGGCGTTTGCCAGGGGCGTTACGGTGCAGCTCGACTGGGAAATGCAGGTCATGGCCACGGGCGAGACCGCGCCGGTCGAACTCCTGCTCGACCGGATCGCCTGGGCGGTCAGCCGCGGGTTCGTCCGCCAACTCACCCTGTCCCTCGACGTCTGCCTCAAGGTGGGTCGCAAACGGTACGGCGGGGGCGGCCTGACCCAGTTGCACGAACGGCTCCTGCCCGGCCTCCGGGCCCGGGGCGTTCCCGAGGCGGACCTCCGCATCATCACGGTCGATAACCCGAGGCGGATTCTGACGCTCGTGGCCCCGAAGCCCCTCGGCGGCTAGGTTTCCCGGGCATCGATTCCTTTCGCCCGAGGTTCCGGCCCATGCGTGTGTCCGTCGCCATCGCCTTCGTCGCCGTTGCCGCGAGCCCGCTCGCGGCCCAGACCGCCATCCCGCCCAAGGCCGAGCAGATCACCGCGGCGGTGCTCCCGCTGCCCGAGGAACTGCGCGCGGGGGCCCGCGTCCTGGGCTATGACGCCGCCGGCAAGTTCGTCACGCTCCGGGAAGGCAAGGGGATGATCTGCCTGGCGCAGTATCCCAAGGAGGAGCGGTTCCACGTCTCCTGCTACCACGAGTCGCTCGAGCCGTTCATGGCCCGGGGCCGGGAACTGCGGGCGGCCGGAACCACGGGCGAGCAGGTCGACACGGTCCGCTACGCCGAGGCCAAGAGCGGCAAGCTGAAGCTGCCGTCGGGCCCGGCCGCGTTGTATCAGCTCTTCGGTGGCACTCTCGACGCCGCGGCGGGGACGGTCACCGGAGCGCGGCGGCTCTACGTGGTGTACATCCCGTACGCGACGGGCGCCTCGACCGGTCTTCCCGAAAAGCCGCGGGGCAACGACCCGTGGATCATGTCGCCGGGAACGCCGAAGGCCCACATCATGTTCACGCCCTCGATGTAGCCGACCGAAA
>JAEUJH010000105.1 GCA_016794825.1 Gemmatimonadota bacterium | reverse complement strand
GTATCGCCGAGCCGCACGTCGTAGCGGTCGCGAACCTCGGGTCCGAGCGGATGGGGGAGATCGAGGACCTCGTCGCCCTCGCCGATCCGGATCAGGGCTCCGACGTCGTCGGAGACGATCCCGAGATGATCGCGATGGTACGCCAGATCGGTGGGCAGGAACGTCGAGTCGCGCCAGGCGCGGATCACCTGCTTGCTCCGATCCGGCCTCTGCCAATACACTTCGACCAGCAATTCGTCGGCTTTGATCACCCGCGGAGCCGACCCGACCTCCCACGCCAATTCCGCCAGGAACGTCACGAACCCATGGGCCCGCGCCGAGTAGGAAATCAGGGTCGAGTCGGCGATCGCGAGGGCGCGGGCCCCCGCCGCCCGATCGGCCAGGGCGCGAGCCGCGGGATCGTTCCACTCCTGCGCCACGACGGTCGAAACCGGGGCAAGCAGCGTGAGGGCGAGCCAGCAGGAGCGCATCGCCGGGGCAATATAGCGATCGCTCTGACGCTGGCCGCGATCCTGGCGGGTTGCGGCGGTCCGCCCCGAGTGGCCCCCCGCCCTTCCTCGGGACCCGTCCTCCCGCCGCCCCCCGATCCGAGCCGACTCGATCAGGTCTTCGTCCTCGAGTCGGGCGGGCCCTCCGCCGAAGACACCACGGTGGCCGTCGCCCGAGGGCGGCGCCGGTTGATCGTTCTCCGTCGCGGCGCCCCCGACAACAGTCTGTTCGCGACCGTGTCGGTGCCCGACACCATGCCGGCCAGCGCCGATTCGATCCGGATTTCGGTCCAGCCGCGCCCCGGCATCTATGGCGTCGACCTCACTGCCGTGGGCGGCTCGCTCACGGGCGCCACGGTCTCGCTCAGTTATGCCGTGCATTTCGTCGCCCCCGCCGGCGCTCGAGCCCGGTACGGCGGCGACCTCGGCTTCGAGCGCGCGCTCTTCATTGCCCGGGTCGAGCCCGACGGCCGGGTCGAATTCCTTCCGACCGCCCGACCCGGGTCCGACCTGCTGAGCGCCGTCGTGCCGGGCCCGGGCCGCTACGTGGTCGCCGCTCCGCACTGATGACCGACTCCCAGATCCTGATCGGCGTCGGGAACCCGCAGCGGATCGAGATCCGGCCGGGACGCCCCGTCGTGGTTGGCCGGGCGCCGGATTGCGACGCCGTCATTGCCGACGTAACCGTGTCCCGGCGCCACGCGGAACTCCGCGCCACCGACCGAGGCCTGGCCGTCCGCGATCTCGGCAGCTCGAACGGCACCACCGTCAACGGCGCTCGGATCACCGTCGGCGACGTCGCCGCGGGCGACGCGATCCAGTTCGGCAAGGTGACCTTCCGGCTCGAGGTCCCGACTCCCGCCGCGCCGGAACCGGACGCCAATCCCGAGGGAACCCTGGTCCGTCCGCTGACGGTTCGCTCCGAGTTGGCGCAGAGTCTCGAAGCCACCCAGCTCGCGCGGATCCTCGACCTGGCCACCCGCCTGTCCGGCGAATTCGAACTCGACAAGCTCACCGCCGCCATCGTCGAACTGACGTTCGACCTGCTGCCAGTGGACCGCGTGTCGCTCCTTTTGCTCGACGACGCCTCGGGCGAACTGGTGCCGGCCCGGTCGAAGAGCCGGTTCGAGGACGGCGTCGGGATGCGGGTCCCCCGCTCGATTGCCCGCCGGGCCGTGGCCGACAAGGTGCCGATCCTGACGGAGAGCGCGGTCGACGACGAGCGGTTCAAGAGCGGTTCGGTCATGCTCCAGAGCGTCCGCGGCGCCATCTGCACCCCGCTCATGGCCACCCGCGATCGCGTCCTCGGTGTGCTCTACGTCGACACGCTCACCGCCACCCGCCCGTTCCGCGAGGACGAGGCCTCGATGCTGTTCGCGTTCGGCGGCCTGGCCGCCGTCAGCCTCGGCAAGCTGGCGTTCGCCGAGGAAGCCCGCCGCGAGGCGCAGGTGCGCGCCAACTTCGAGCGGTTCTTCGCGCCGGGCGTGGCCGAGCGGATCGCGCGGGAGCGCGGGACCATCACCCTGGCCGGCGAGCGCCGACCGGTGGCGGTCCTGTTCAGCGACATCCGCGGCTTTACCCCGATGGCCGAGTCGATGGCCCCGGATCGCCTCGGCGCGCTCCTGACCGACTACTTCACCGAGATGGTCGACATCGTCTTCGAGCACGGCGGCACGCTCGACAAGTTCATCGGCGACGCCATCCTGGCCGTCTGGGGCGCGCCGATCGACGCCCCCGACGACGCCGACCGCGCCCTGGCCGCGGCCATCGCGATGCGGGCCAAGCTCGCGGCCATGAACGCCCGGGCGGCCGCGCAGGGACGCCCGGAACTGGCCATCGGGATCGGGATCAACTACGGCGAGGTCTTCGCGGGCTATCTCGGCAGCGAGCGGCGGCTCGAATACAGCGTCATCGGCGACACCGTCAACGTCGCCTCACGCCTCTGCGGCGACGCCGGCGGCGGCGAGATCCGGATGTCGGCCACGTTCGTCGAACGCCTCGCGACCCGACCCCAGGTGGAACGGGTTCCGGACGTCGAACTCAAGGGCAAGCGCCAACCGGTGGCCGTCTACCGCCTCATCCCTGACCCGGCCCGGGGGGCCTGACCCGTCTCGATGCGTTTCAGTCTGCTCAACCGGCGGGTCCACTACTGGGCCGCCATCGCCATCGCGCTGCCGTTCGGGACCGTGCTGGCCACCGGCATCCTCCTGCAGCTCAAGAAGCAATTGCCCTGGGTCCAGCCGGCGGAGCGCCGCACCACGGCCGCGCCGAGTCTGCCGCTGACCCAGGTCCTCGAGATTGCCCGGGGCGTGCCGGCCGCCGGAGTGTCGTCGTGGGACGACATTCACCGGATCGACGTCCGTCCGGATCGCGGCCTGTTGAAGGTGATCACGAAATCCAACTGGGAAATCCAGCTCGACCCGGCCAGCGGCGCCGTGCTCCAGACCGCGTACCGCCGCTCCGACGTGATCGAGGCCATCCACGATGGCTCGTGGATTCACCCCGCCGTCAAGCTCGGCGTGTTCCTGCCCTCGGCCGTGGTGCTGGTCGCGATGTGGGCGACCGGTCTGTATCTGTTCGCGCTCCCGATCTGGTCGCGCCGACGCCGCGCGGCCGCCGCCCGGAACGCCGCTCAGGCGCCGAAACGATAGGGGTGTCCGGCCTGCTCGAGCAGCGTCAGCACCAGGCGGACCGGAAGCCCCATCACGCTGAAGAAATCCCCCTCGATCCGCTCCACCAGCGCCGCGCCGTACCCCTGAATCCCGTACGCGCCGGCCTTGTCCATCGGCTCGCCGGTCGCGACGTAGGCGCCGAGGTAGTCGGTCGACGCCGGCCGGAAGAACACCGAGGTCAGATCCTGGGCCTCGTGCTCGACCCCGTGCGCCACCAGGCAAATCGAGGTAATGACCTCGTGCCGCCGCCCCTGGAGGCGCTCCAGCATCCGCACGGCGTCGGCCGGATCGGCCGGCTTCTCGAGGATGTGATCGTCGATCACGACGATGGTGTCGGCGCCGAGCACCAGCTCGCCGGGCACCGCGCGGGCCTTGTCGCGGGCCAGGCGGCGGGAGTAGTCGCCCGGCTTTTCGCGCGGCAGGGGAATTTCCTGAACGTCGCTCACCGACACGACGACCGGGATGCCGAGCATGTCGAGCAACTGCTTCCGCCGGGGTGATCGGGAGGCGAGCACCAACGTCGGTTCAGCCACGGTTCTTCTCCAGCATCAGCGTCACCGGCCCGTCGTTGTGGATCTCCACCATCATCTCGGCCCCGAAGCGACCGGTCGCCACCCGCGGCCCCCGCGCCGCCAGCGCGCCGCAGAACCGTTCGTACAGCGGGATGGCCTGCTCGGGGCGCGCCGCGTCGATGAAGGACGGTCGCCGTCCCTTGGCCGCGTCGCCGTAGAGCGTGAACTGGGATATAACCAGCAGCTCACCCGCCACATCGGCGAGCGCGAGGTTCATCTTGCCCTCGGCGTCGGGAAACAGCCGAAGCCCGATCACCTTCTCCGCCATCCAATCGACCTCGGCCTCGGTATCGGACGGCGTGAACCCGACCAGGAGACAGAACCCCCGCTCGATCCGGCCGACCACCTCGCCGTCGATGGTCACCGCCGCCTTGGCCACCCGTTGCAGCAACACCCGCATCGGCTTCACTCCCATCGATGAGCCGATCCGGCGCCGGGGACTGGCCCCGACGCCGGACTCGGCATCCTCTCATGTCCACCCGTCGCGTCCCGGAGGGAGCGCGGGAACGTCGAACCTCAGCTCAGCGAAGGCCCCGCGCGGCGCGCTGTTCGGCCTCCGCCATGATCCGGGCTCGCGCCGCCGCATCGTAGACCCGGCCGTCGGCCACGACCACCGCCACCCGGCGCACCGCCTCGATCGACGCCAGCGGATTGGCGTCGAGCAAAACCAGATCCGCCACCTGGCCGGGCGCCACGCTGCCGAGCGAGTCGGTGGCGCCCAGGAACCGGGCCGGCTCGATGGTGGCCGCGCGCAGGGCCTCGAGCGGCGTCAGGCCGACCTGCACCAGCAGCGACAGCTCGTCGTGGAGCGAACTGCCGGGATACAGATACGGATTGGCCAGGTCGGTGCCCGCCAGGATCCGGACTCCGCGCCGGTGCATCAGGCCGATCAACTCGAGTTCCCGCGCGTGGAGCTTCTTGGCTGCGGCCCAGTCCGCCGGGGTCCGGGTCCGGAACCGGAAGTCGGTCTTCGGATTCCAGCCCGTCTTGAGAAACGCGGGGATGTACTTGAGCCGGGGATCGAGCGCCAGCGTGCTGTCGTCGAGATACGCCACCGATCGGAGCACCGTGGTGGTCGGCACCAGGTAGGTGCCGGCCGCCTTGAACGCGTCGGCCAGGTCGGCGCAGCGGGCGGGATCCTGACTGTCGAGCAGCGCGGCGATCCGGCCCCGCGACAGCACGCCGAGCGAGTCCCATTTGCCGGGCGACTCGAACGCCGCGCGCGACTCGGCCAGGAACTCGGCCTCGCGATGGGAGCAGCCGAGTACCACCTGGGTGAGATGCTCGATCGTCCGCTGACCGAGTTGGGCGGCCTCGCGCGCGGGCACCAGCTGCGGCACGTGACCGGCAAACGGAATCCCGACGGCTCGAGCCCGCTCGGCGATGGCGGCAAAGGTCGCCGGATCGAGCCGACTGTAGACCTTGACGAAATCGACCTTGGCCGCGGCGAGCGAGTCGACCACTCGGCGGCCCTCCGCCGGGTTCCGCGCCACCACGGATTGCGGCCCCCAGATCGGGGGATCGCCGTCGACCAGACTGCCGAAGGCACCGACCCGGGGGCCGGGCACCTCACCGGAGCCGATCCGTTTCCGCCAGGTGGCGACGGCCTCGGCGGTGGTGAAGAGATCCCGCACGCCCGTCACCCCGTTCGCCACCAGCTGCGGCAGAAAGAACCAGCCGAACCAGTCGGTCACGGCATGCACGTGCATGTCCCACAGGCCCGGGATCAGGAATTTTCCGGCGCCGGAGATTTCCCGCGCTCCGGCGGGCACCGCCGCCGACCGGGCTGGTCCAACCGACACGATCCGGTTGCCGACCACCACGACCGTCTGATCCGGCACCAGCCGGCCTCGAACGACGTCCACCACGCTGACCTGGGTGATTGCCGTTGCCGGCGACTGGGCCGCGAGTGGCGCCGCCGCCAACGCGGCAAGGCTCAAGAAGCGCATGGGACCGTTCCTCGTCGGAGATGGCGGCCTGGCCCGCCGGCGCCAACGCTAGCAGGTTTCCGCCATGACCGCGAGATCCTCCGGCTGGTTCCTGCTCATGCTGGCGACCGTGCTCACCTCCAAGGCCCACGCGCAAGCGCGGGGTCCGCTCTACCTCGTCGGGGGCGGTCCCCAACCCGATCACCTCGTCCGTGAGTTCGTCGAGTTGGCGGGCGGACCAGGGCGGGCCCGGATCGTCGTCTTCGCGATGGCCAGCGCGTCGGGTCGGGAGTCCGGCGACGAAAAAGCCCGCGACCTCGTGGCGCTCGGGGCCGAGGCGCGGAGTCTCTACCTGACCCGGGCCGAGGCGGACGCCGACTCGGTGGTCCGGGCCATCGACGCGGCGACCGGAATCTGGTTCGGTGGCGGCGACCAGAGCCGACTGACCGGCGTCCTGGCCGGCACCCGGGCGCTGGCGGCCATTCAGGCCCGCCATCGGGCTGGGGCCGTCGTTGGTGGAACGTCAGCCGGGGCGGCGGTAGCCTCCGCCGCGATGATCACCGGCGACGAACGACGCCTCGGCGGCAGCCGCCCACCCGCCGACTCGACCGCGGCCTTCATCACGATCGACCGAGCCAACGTGGTGACGGCGGATGGGTTCGGTTTCCTCGGCGAGGCCATCGTCGATCAGCACTTCGTCCGGCGGCGCCGTCACAACCGGCTCCTCAGCCTGGTGCTCGAAGGACCGGTCCGCCTCGGCGTTGGAATCGACGAGTCGACCGCGCTGGTGGTGGAGCCCGATGGGCGGTGGCGCGTGGCGGGCGAGAGCGTCGTGGTGATCTACGACGCTCGGCGCGCCCGGCTGGGGCCGTCCGGAGCGGCCTTGGGCGGGACGGGCATCGTCACCCACGTACTCCCGGCGGGGAGTCGGTTCGACCCCGCCGCCGGGACGGCAACGCTGCCCTGAGACGGCTCAGGCCTGGCGGATCGCCTCGACCTCGAAGGCGAGCTTGATGTCCGTGCCCACCAGAACGCCGCCGGTCTCGAGCGCCTGATTCCAGACCAGGCCAAACTCCCGCCGATCGATCCGACCGGTGGCGCTGAACCCGACCCGCTCGTTGCCCCACGGATCGCGACTGGCGCCCTCGAAGGTCGCGTCGAGGGTCACCGACTTGGTGACACCGCGGATCGTCAGGTCGCCGATCACCCGGAACTGATCACCCGCCGAGGCAATGGCCCCTTCGACCCGGGAAGCCTTGAAGGTGATGGCCGGATGGCTCTCGACGTCGAGGAAGTCGGCGGACCGGAGGTGCTGGTCGCGCTGATCGGTGCGAGTGTCGATCGTGGCCGCGTCGATGGTGACGTCGACGGTGGCTCGGTCGCTCGCGCCGGGCTCGAACCCGATCGTGCCCGAGACGCCCGCAAACCGCCCTTTGACGGTCGAGATCATGAGGTGCTTGGCCGAGAACTCGACCAGGGTGTGCGACGGGTCGATGGCCCAGGTGGTGGTCCGGTTGGTGGCGGTGGCGGTCATGGCTTTGCTCCTTGTGAGTGACATCAATGTGGTCACACTAGCTGTGACAACACACACTTACCGAAAAAAAACCCCTACTCGGTTCCCTGACTGGAGGCTCTCGCCTCGGCCAGCAGGTCGATCAGCCGGGCCAGTTTGTCGGGCCCCATTCGACCCACGCTCTCGCGGTTCAGGCGGTCGGTGACCGGGTCGATCCGATCGAGCAGCTCGAGGCCCGCGGCGGTGATCCTGGCGGTGACATACCGCCGGTCCACGGAGTCCCGGTCCCGAATGATCAGACCGAGGTCGACCAACCGGTCGAGAAGCCGGGTGGCATCCGGAACCCGGGCGATGAGCCGGTCCCGAACCTCGTTCCGGCAGAGCCCCGCCGGTCCGGCGCCCCGGAGGATCCGGAGGGCGTTGAACTGGGTGGGCGTGATGCCGAACGGCTTGAGGACCTCCGCAAACCGGTGCTCGAGTACGGCCGCCGTTCGGGCAATGGCGACCGTTGCCTCATGCTCGGGGCCGGTAAACGGCTTGGCCTGCTTGATCTCGTCCTGCAAGCGCGATCCCATGCCCCAATGTAGGTGTTTTAACATCTAGTGTCAAGCCACCAGGTTTTCAGGCCGAGCCCAGGACCCGCTTTGGCGGCCGCGCCCGGATGGCCCGCCCGAGGGCTCCACCGTCCGAAGCGCCACGATCGGAAGGGCGACGGAGACCGGCGGCGCCGGGATGGGCTGCGGGGCGGACAAGACGATCCGGCCCAGAACCGCCCGAAAGATCGGGCGGTTGGGCCGGAACACGGTGGGCCGCAGGGATGGTCGATCGTTGGACATGGTCAACTGCCTTTCGGGGGTCCGGCCAGTCCCTTGGCCGGCACGGTGAACTCTCGGATCATCCCATGGGCCACGTGCTCCCGACCGTCGCCGACATCGGGGAGGAAGCAGTACCAGGCGTAGGTGCCGGGTTCGAGGTCGACGATGATCGACTGGCGAGCGCCCGGTTCGATACCGGTGATGCCGCCGACGGGAATGGCCGGCGGAGGGCCGTCGCGCTTGCCGAGCCAGGTGAGGAGATCGGCCGCCCGCTTTCCGGGGGCGAGCCGGGCCAGGAAGGCCTCATGCGGCTGCGCGGCATCGTTGCGGAACTCGATGACCTGACGCCCCGCGGCGAGCGGCGCCGCGAAGTCGAAGCCGTAGTTGTTGAGCGCGGCGGTGGCCGTGGGCTTCGGGGTGGCGGCCTCGACCGGAGCTCCGGTCACCTCGAGCGTCTTGACCATGCCCTTCATGATGTGCGGCATGCCGTCCGCCGCGGGGATGACGCACATCACCACGTAGGTGCCGGGCGCCAGGTCGACGATGGCGACCGACTCGCCGCCGGGCAGCGGGGTGTTGGGGCCGCCGATCTGCTTGGCCCACGCCGGGAACGGCGTGTTCGGCTTGAGGGCCCCGAGCAGGTCGCCCATCGTCTTGCCGGCGGCGAGCTTGAGCAGGAACACGTGATGGAGGTCGCTGCCGCCGTTGACCAGGCGGATGACCCGCCGTCCCGGACGGACGGTGGCCGGCACTTCGAACGCGAAGTCCGCCGCCTTGATGACGACCTCGTCGGCCACCGGGGCGGTGCGCTCGCGGCCAAGGGACCAACCGAGCGGTGCCATGCCGATGAGGGCCAGGGTAAAGAGAGTGATCGGTGATCGCGGCATGTTGTCCTCCATCGGGTTTGGGCGCTGCAGTGACGAGACAATGCTAGGCCCGCCCCCTTACCGAGGACTTATCGGATCACTTACGCCGGCCGAGGGTCCGATTACGACCGCTTACCGGGCCGGCCAGGCCGGCGGCCGGGCAGGAGAAAGGGCCCTGGGTCAGAGACCCAAGGCCCTTCCGTACCAAGGAGTTAGATCGCTACGGCTCGTCGATCAGCTTCCTCGGCTCGCGGTCTGACCGGTGACCAGGGCGCGAATCTGGCCGTCGGATGCTTTGCTGACGAGTTTCCCGCTGACCTGGGCCAGCGCGGCATCGATCGGGAGGCCCCGATCGGCCAGCCGCACCACGACGTCGAGCGCCACCGTGAGGGGTCGGCTGGCGGGCGCGGTCCGGATCACCGACTCGAGCTGGGCCGACGTCGCCCCGCGGTCGAGGATGGAGGCGCCCAGCGCGATTTCGGTGGCGTCGAGCCGTTCCCGGCCGGCGTGGGTCAGGGCCCGGCTGG
>JAEUJH010000088.1 GCA_016794825.1 Gemmatimonadota bacterium | reverse complement strand
GCGGACCGGCGCCGACATCGTCGTGGCCGTGTCGGGGGTGGCCGGGCCGGGCGGTGGATCGGAGGCCAAGCCGGTCGGGACCGTCTGGTTCGGTTTTGCCGTGCGGGGCGCGGTCGACGCCCAGCGGGTCATCTTCCCGGGTTCCCGCGCCGACATCCGGGGGCGGGCGGCGCAGTTCGCGCTGCACGGCGCCTGGCGTCGGGCCGGGAACGCGGGGCCGGCCCGGTAGCGGGGCGGTCCGGGGGCGATCGTCCGCCTAACGCAGGGTCCTCGGGGGCAAGCCCGTCAATCGGCGCGAAGGGCGGCCAGCGGGTCGTTCCGGGCCGCTCTCCGCGCCGGAATCCAGGCCGCCGCCGCCACCAGCCCGCCGATCCCGAGCGCGGTGCCGAGGTAGACCACCGGGTCGATCGGCGCCACCTCGAACAGGGCGGCCCCGAGGGCCCGGGCCGCGAGCCCGGCCAGCAGCAGGCCCAGTCCGATCCCGGCCCCTCCCAGGACCAGCGACTCCGCCACGACCCCTCCGGTGAGCGACGCGCCGGACGCGCCTAACGCCGACCGGATCCCGAACTCCCGCTTCCGCTCCGCCACGCCCGTCGCCATCACCCCGAAAATCCCGACGGCCGCCAGGACCATGGCCACGGCCGCCAGCGCGCCGAAGAGGGCCAGGACCATCCGACGGTCGGCCGTCGACGTCCCGATCACCGCGGCCATCGGCCGGACGTTGGCGATGGTGGGCGAGGCATCGAGCGCGCGGACGGCGCGGGCCAGCGGGGCCGCGAGCGCGGCGGGATCGCCGTCGGTTCGAACGATGGCGATCATCCGCTGGTCGGCAAAGAACCACTGGTCGAACGGATAGTAGACCTGCCCGGGGCTGGCCTGGTCGAGGCCGACATGGCGGATGTCGCCCACGACGCCGACCACCGTGAACGGCCGGCCGGCCGGGTCGCCGACCCGGAGCTGCTGGCCGAGGGCGTTGCCGTCCGGAAACGCCGACTCGGCGAGGGCGCGACTCAGGATCGCCACCGGGGCGCTGCCGGCCCGATCCGCTTCGGTGAACAACCGGCCGGCGACGAGCGGGATCCTCATCGTCCCGAAAAAGCCGGGCGAGACGGCGTAGCGGTCGGCCGCTGGGTCGTCCTCCGGATTGGCCTGGGGTCGCGACGCGAAGTGAACCCCGTAGCGGTCGAAGTCGCCGCTCAGCGGCAACTGGCTGGCCAGATCGACGGAGCGCACGCCGGGGAGCGCCGCCACGGCGTCGCGGACCGCCGCGAAGTACCGGACCGTGGCCGAGTCGGTGTCGAAGTGCTGGCCGGCGACCTGGATGTCCGCGGTGAGGACCCGGTCTGGATCGAAGCCAGGATCCACCGCCAACAAGCGGCTCATGCTTTTGACCAACAGGCCGGCGCCCGCCACCAGCATCACGGCAATGGTCACCTCCGCCACGACGAGCCCCCGCCGGACCGGATGACGTCGGGTGATCCGGAGCCCGTCGCGGAGGCCGTCTCGGGCGCTCTCGAGTCCAACGAGCGCCGGGAGCAACCCGAATCCGATGCCCGCCAGCATGCCGATCAGCGCCGAGAACCCGAGGACGCCCCAGTCGAGCCCGATGGCGTTGGCGCGGGGAACCAGTCCCGAGGCCGCGCCGCGCAACAGCCCGGTGGCGGCGGCGCCGATCGCCACGGCGGCGACCGATCCCGTCAGGCCGAGCAGCGTCGACTCGAGCAGCACCTGGCGGACGAGGCGTCCTCGCCCCGAGCCGAGCGCCATCCGCACCGCGAACTCGCGGCGCCGTTCGATGGCGTGCGCGAGGGCCAGGTTGGCGACATTGGTGCAGGCGAGGACCAGCACGAGGGAGACCGCGCCGAACAGGGTGAGCAGGGCCAGGCGGCTGTTCTTCGTCAACGTGGTCTGCAGGGGCTCCAGCAGCACCGTCCCGTCGACGGCGTACTGATCCGGGAACGTGGCCACCAGCCGCTTCATGACCACCGCCAACTCGGCCTCGCTCCGACTCACTTCGGTGTCGGGGGCGAGGCGGGCCACGGCCCGGAGATGGCGGCAGGTTCGGCAGGCCCACGGCTGGTCGCCATAGCGGAGCGGACTCCAGATCCGCGCCGCCGGATTGAGCAGGCTCTCGAAGTCGGGTGGCAGGATGCCGACCACGGTGGCGGGCGATCCGTCGAGGGAGATGGTCTGGCCGATGATCGCGGGATCGCCGCCGAGGCGATCGCGCCAGAGGTCGTGGGCCACGATCACCACGCGCGCCACCCCGGGGAGATCGTCCTCGGGGCCGAAGTCCCGGCCCAGCGCCGGGGCCACGCCCAGGGTCCCGAAGAACCGATGGCCCACGCGTTGACCGGTCAGGCGGGTCGGCTCGCCGGCGCCGAGGAGGGTCGGACTCCACCCCGCGACCGGGGCGGCCGACGCGAACGTCGTGGCGCCGGCCTGGAGATCGACGAACGTGGCGAATCCGAGATTGCTCTGGGCGCCCGTGGCGTCGCGTTCCCAGATCGATACCAGGCGGCCCGCGCCGGGGTAGGGAAGGCCCTCGAGCAGCACCGGCTTGACGAC
>JAEUJH010000052.1 GCA_016794825.1 Gemmatimonadota bacterium | reverse complement strand
ACCCTCAATCTCCTCGGCGCGATCATGTTCGAGCGAGGCCGCCTGGCCGACGCCGGGCGCTACTGGGCCGAGGCGCTCGACATCGGGCGGGCCCTGGGCGACACCCAGCTGGTGGCGCGGGCCTCGAACAACCTGGCCTCCGCCCTCCACCTCGAGGGCCGAACCGAGGTGGCGCGGAGCCGCTATCGCGAGGCGCTCCTGGCGTATCAGCGGATGGCGGATCGACGGGGGTTGGCGGAAACCTGCTACAACCTCGCCATCGTCTGCCGCCTCGAGGGCGACCTCGAGGGAGCCGAGGACTTCGGTGCCGAGGCCGTCCGCCACGCGGACGTGGTCGGCGACGCGGTCCTGCTGGCGCTGATGACGGTGGGCCGCGCCGAGACGATGCTGGAGCGGCGGGAGTTTGCCCTGGCCGCCGAGGCCCTCGACCGGGCCGGCCGCCTGGCGCGCGAAGCGGCCGATGAACTGGGGCAGGCCGACGTACTCCGGGTCCGAGCCGAGCGGTGGCTCCGCGTGGGCGAGCCGGGCCGCGCGCTCGACGCCGCCCGGGCCGGCCGGCAGATCGCGGCCGGCCACCAGAGCGCGCTGCTGGAAGGCGAGTGCGCCGCCATCGAGGCCCGGGCCGCGGCGCGGCTGGGCCGGGTCGACGAGGTGGCCACGGCGCGGGCCCTGGCCGAGCGGATCTTCGCCGAACTCGGCGCCACCCTGCACCTCGACCGCCTCCGCGGCGAGTAGCGCCTTCTATCGAAACAGCATCAGCGACCAGCTCACCAACGACACCGTCATCGAGCCCAGCGCGATGTCCCGGTGCCAGTGATTGGCCCGGCCCGAGTCGCTGATGTTGTCGCCCGCCGCCGTGACGTAGGTGAAGCCCGCCGCCGCGGCGATGAACAGCGCGCCGTGGAGTAGCCGCTTGCCCCGCCCGTCGGGGTCCTGCCGGCCCTCCCAGAGATTCCACACCCCGGTGAGCGTGTTCATCCCGAAGACGATCGCGGTCCCCGCGGCCAGGGGGCCGTGGATGTCGCGAGTCCACTTCGGGGCGGCTTCCTTCTTGTTCCGGAGCTGGAACCCGGTGTACGCCGACCCGACGAACAGCGGGATCATGACGTAGCTCAGGGTCCGATGGATCCCGACCCGGGTGTGGTAGATGTCGCTGTACTCGATCGACGGGAGCTTCCGGCGTCGGCCGGTGTCGGCCGCGGCTTCGGCGAGCAGGGTCAGGTCCCATCGGGGTGGGCCGAGCGTCCGCCGGACCGGTGCGGCCAGGACGCTGTCGGCGGTGGTCAGGGTCCGAAGGGTATCGGCGATGGCGACGGGTTCCCCCGCGGCGACGGCGGTCTGCAGCAGCAGACCCAGAGTGACGGCGATCATGGCGGTGCAAGGGGCAATCGCGGTGCCAGTCCGGGCCGGGTGCCGGGCCGCCCGAGCGCTGCAACGGTCTGCGCGACGGCGGGTCGAATGTCGGTACCGGATCGGCTCGGAGTGAAGCGCCTGGCAGCGGGAATCGGCGCCCGGTCGGAAGAATGCAAGAGCCGGAGGTTCCCGGCGATCTCTCGGTGTCGGGCGCCCGAGTCGTCAGGCCAGCGGGCGTTCGGGGTAGATCGCGGCGGCCGTGAGGAGCCCGGCCACCAGCGACACGGCGGTGAACACCATGCTGAACGCGGTGTCGATGCCGGCCACGACCTGGCTGTCGAGCAACGCCGAAATGCTCCGGAACCCGACGCTCCCCGGAACCAGGGTGAGCAGTCCGGGCACCAGGGTAATCGCCGCGGGCCGTTCGGTCCGGCGGTTGAACAGGTTGCTCCCGAGCCCAACCGCCAGGGCTCCGACGAACACGCCGAGTTCCGGGCCAAGGAGCAGGCTGCCGGCCCGGGTGGCCACGAAGGCCAGGATGCCGGCGGCCAGGATCCAGCCGAAGTCGCTCCAATCGGCGCGGAGCAGGATGGTAAAGGCGACCGCGCTGGCGCCGAGCGCGGGCCAGTTGGCGATGGCGGGAAGCGGGTCGGGCGAGACGATCGGAGCCGCGCCGGCCGCCATGGTCGCGACCCGGGCGCCGAGCGCCACCCCGAAGCCGATCGCGATGAAGGTCATGAACGCGCCCGCCATCCGGGTGGTGCCCGCGGTCAGGTGGGAGGTGGCCAATTCGGCGATGGCGGTGGTCAGGGTCAGGCCGGGAATCAGGACGATCAGCCCCGCCAGCGTGGCGAGCGAGACCGAAAAGCCCCCGATCGTGGCGCCGGCCGCGGCCATCGCGAAGCCGCAGAAGAACGCGGCGGCCAGTTCGTACACCCGGGCCACGTTAGGCAGGCGTCGCGACGCCACCGCCAGCAGCCCGGTGGCCACGCCGGCCAGGATCGCCATCCCCACTTCCGGCAGCCCGCCCCCGAGGAACCGCGCGGCGGCGGCCGCGGCGAGGCCGTTGGCCACCACCAGCCCGAGTGCGGGGGGCGGGGGCCGGTCGGCCACCCGGGCCAGCCGGGCCCGGCCCTCGGCCAGCGACATCGCGCCCCGGACCACCGCCTGGGCAATGGCCGTCACCCGCGCCAGCCGCCCCAGGTCGGGCGGCTTCGGCGCCGTCCGGATCATGAAGGTCTGCTGGGCCGTGCCGGCGCCGAACGAGGCAAAGATCGACGTCGGGGTCACGAAGTACTGGCCCTGGATGCCGAGCCGGCCGGCCGTGGCGTCGAGTCCCTCTTCGAGGCGATGGGTGGCGTGGCCCGCCTCATGGAGGGCGCTGGCCAGCTCGAGGACGAACGGGACGCGTTCGTCGGCGGCGGGGTCGGCGGGCGGTGGGGTGGACATGGGCCCGCCAATGATAATGGCGGGCCCGGGTTCCTTGTTGATTTTCCATTCTCGAATGGGTAACGTCTCACCCATGGCGTCGTCCGCTCGTTCCCGCCCCGGGTCAGGCCGGTCCTTCCGGCCGGCGGCCTGGTTGCTGCTGCTCGTCACCCTGCTCGGCGGGGTGGCGGCGGGTTGGCACGT
>JAEUJH010000050.1 GCA_016794825.1 Gemmatimonadota bacterium | reverse complement strand
TGGAGGCCAGCGCCAAGTACGAGCATCTTCATCCGAATAAACCCCGAATAAGTTGACGGTCAGGACGGGCAAGATAACCTCGGCCTGCGGCGCGCTTCCAGCCGCGGTAAACTTCTGCCGCCATGACCATTCCCGCCTCCGGACCGCGTCGAAAGGACGCGATTGCCACCCGCGAACGCCTGGTTCGGGCCGGGTTGGACCTGTTCACGACCCAGGGGTATCGAGGGACCACGACGCTCGAGATCGCGGCCCGGGCCCGGATCGCCGAGGCCACGATCTACCGGCATTTCGTGGGCAAGGAAGCGCTCTTCAACGAGGCCTATCGGCTGGCCCTGCGGTGGGGCATCGGGATCTTCAAGCTGGGCGAGGGCGAACGAGGGCTGGCGCCGCGCGACCGGTTTGCCCGGATTGCCCGCGCGGTGGTCGATCAGGTGCCGCGGGATCCGGCGCTCGTCACGATGCTGCTGCGGCGGCCCGACGGCGCCATGCTCGAGGACGTAACCGTCCAGCTCGGCCGCGAGTTCCGGGATCTGCTGGTCCAGGCGGTGGCCGCCGGGAAGCAGGTCGGCGCCATCCGCCCCGGTTCGGCGGACCTGTGGGCCTCGGTCTGGCTGGCGCTGCTGGCGTTCGTGGTGGAGCGGGTCGCGGCCCGGGAGTGGTCGGCCGACCACCCGAGCGTCGCCGCCACGATGGACGCGGCCTGGGCCGCGATCAGCTATCGGGGGGCGGAACCCGGGTGATGGGTGGGCTTCCGGAGGTTGGTCGGCATGCTGGTCCAGGTCGGCTGCCGGAGCCGGCCCGCGCCTAACGGCCGGACCTGGATGACACCGTCGAGCAGGTAGCCGACGGCCGACGGTCCCCAGCGGCAGCCGTCGGTGGCGCCGTCCGCCAGGCGGGTTTCCTCGCCGCCGTCGCTCATCACGCAGAGTCCGACCCCCGACAGACAGGCCGTCACCGTTCCGAACTCGGGGTCGCCGACGCGCTCCCGGACCAGGGATTCCCATCGGGCCCGATCGTCCGTGGCGACGGCGGTCCAGACCAGCGGCTTGGCGGCCGCCGCGATCCAGACGCCGTCCGCGCCCGTCGCCACCACCGTGTCACCGCCCGCCGACCAGCCGAGCCGAACGAGGCCGGCCGGCGGGGTCGGGATGACGCCCTCCGTTTCGAGCCCGGTCTTGAGGTCCATCACGATCGCCGTGGTGGTGGCGGCCTCGGCCGCCGCGGATCGGCGGACGAAGGCCAGCTTGGTGCCGGTCGGACCGAGCCGCGGCAGGTCCTCGGCCACGCGGGTGTAGGTGAGTTGCCGGAACACGCCCCCTTCGGCCGGAGCGGCAAAGAGGTCGGTGTTGCCGTCGGCGCCCTCGCCCACCACCACCACGAAGGCCTCCTCGCCCACGTCGATCCGGTTGCTGAGCGGGGTCACCACGCAGCCGGCCAGGAGGACGGCGGCCGCCACGATCGGGCGGATCATGGCTTGGCCACGTCGTGGAGCCACCACCCGCTGGGATCGACCTCGACGGCGGGAGCGGGACCACCGCTCCAGTGCGTCACCGCGCGGGCCGAGCGTTCGGTCATCGGGACGTCGACGATCCGGCCCGCCACCCGAACCTGGAGGTTGGGGAGTCGGAAGGTTCCGTAGGCCGGCTTCTGGACCTGGGTCAGTTCGATCACCAGGTGGCCGCCCTCGACCGACGCCTTGGCCGCGATGACCGGGTAGCCCGGCTGGGTCAGGGCCTGCCGGAAGTACCACTCCAGATCGGTCCCGGCCTCGTCCGACATGATCCGCACCAGGTCGGCGGTGAGGGCGTTGCCGTGTTCGTGATCGCGGTAGTACCGGCGGATGCCGCGGAAGAAGGCCGAGTCGCCGATCAGGCCGCGGAGGGTGTGGAGGACCCAGGCGCCCTTGGGGTAGTTGTTGGTGTTGAGGAGGCCGAGCAGATCGGTGGCCTCGGGGTCGATGATCGGGCGCTCGGTGGCGGCCGATCGGAGGACGGCGGTGCGGGCATCGGCCATCGTGGCGCGGAGGGCCGAGTCGCCGCCCCGGTGCTCGTTCCAGAGCGCCGTGGCGTAGGTGGCAAATCCCTCGGAGAGCCAGAGGTGGTGCCAGTCGCCCTCGGTGGCCGCGTCACCGAACCACTGGTGCGCGGTCTCGTGCGCCACCGTGCCCTCGCCGAGCCGCTTCGAGGTGTAGCCCTGCTCGTCGTAGAAGATGACGGTGGAGTTTTCCATTCCGCCGAAGATCGTCGACGTCTGGACGTGGCGCAGTTCCGAGTAGGGGTACGGCGCCACCAGCCGCGAGAAGAAATCGATCATCTCGGTCGACCGCTTGAACGGACCGCTGACGGCCCACGCCGAGTCCTCGGGATAGGTGTAGATCGACACCGGGATGCAGCGGATGGCGCATTGAGCCGCGGCGAGCTTGGTCACCGCCAGTCGCGCCGCGCCGATCACCATCGTGTAGACCGGAATCGGCTGCTCGATCGAAAACCGCCACCGGGTCATCCCGCCACCGAGGTCGGTTCGTTCGGTCTCGGTGCCGCTGGCCACCACCGTCAGCGCCGACGGCGCCTCGATGGTCCACGCCACGGTGGCCTTGTCCGACGGGTGATCCTGCGCCGCCAGCCACTTCCGGGCCCGGTTGGGCCAGTTGTCGGCAAAGATCTTTCGGCTGGCGCCGCTGCCGCGCTGGACCAGACCGTCGTCCAGGCCGCTCTTCCGTCCCTGCCGCTCGAACTTGGGCGGCGCTCCCTGATACTCGATCCGGGTCACGACCCGGGGGCCCGCGCCCGCCGGAACGGAGACCAGGATCAGGTCGCTGCCCGCCCGGCGATGGGTGGCCGGCCGGTCGTCGACCGTGACCTTGGTGATCCGGTACGCCGGATCGAGGTTGATCCGAATCGGGGTCGAATCGCGGAGGGTCCATCGGGTCGACACGGCGGCCTGGAACACGCTGCCGCTATCGGCCAGTCGGATCCAGACGTCGTAGTGGGTCGCGTCGTGGGCCGGCTTTTCGGCGTCGTGACGCGTGGCCAGCGGGCTGTTCGTCTGGGCGGCCAGCGACGTTCCCGCGGCCAGTGCCACCGCGAGGAATCCGGCCCAGCGACGGGGCGGTGCCATCAGGGTGCCTCGGGTTGGTCGGTCGAGTCGCCACCCCCGATGCCAGCGTGGGGCACGGGGCCGGCGGGGCGGCACGTCGGGCGGAGTGGACAACGAGAAACCCCGGCGTTGGGGAGGAGCACCCAAGATAGCCGGGGTACCGGGGTTGCTCAGGGATTGAGTCGCCGGCCGGCCTCCGCGATCAGGCGGTCCAGTTCGGGCCGTTCGAGCCATCGGCCGCCCACCATGACGCCGCCGATCCGGGCCGTGTTCCTGATGTCGGCCAGCGGGTTGCCTTCGACCAGCACGAGGTCGGCCCGCCGGCCCACGGTGACGGTCCCGATGTCGGCGTCCGCCTTGAGGAACCCCGCCGGGTTGACGGTGGCGGTGCGGAGCGCCTGATACGGCGAGAGTCCGCTCCGAACGAAATGCTCGAGTTCGCGATGGAGGGTCCAGCCGTAGCCGAGGAGGCCGCCGGGGGCGTCGGAGCCGGCCAGGATGGTGCCGCCCGAATCGACCATCGTCGTGAGCAGTTTGCGCCGCACCTCGACGTAGCGGGCCCGGCGCGCGGCGGAGGGCGGGTTGGCCCAGTACCGCTGCCGGCCGTTCCAGTAAAGGTCGCGCATCTTGGGCGGGATGTGGGCCCAGTCGGGTCGCGCCTTGACGACGCTGTCCGGCACCGGCTCGGCAAAGGTCTCGACGAAGAAGGTGTGCGTCGGCGTGACGGCCACGCCCGCCCGCGCCGTGGCGCCGACCAGGCGGGCCAGCTTGCCATCGTCGATCCAGTCGAGCGACTGCCAGTTCCGGGGGTAGTAGACGCCCACGTCGGACACCGACTGACGGATCGGCGCCAGGTCCGCCAGCATCGACTCCCAGTAGCCATCGAAGTGCTCGATCTGCTGTCCCGCCTCGAGCGCCTTGGGCACGCCGACCCGCGGGTCGACGTGACCGATGACCTGGATCCCCGCCTGACGGGCCTCGTCCACCACCGCGTCGTACACGTCGGGCGTGATCAGCACCGTCAGCTTGACGAAGTCGTATCCGAGGCCGGCCACTTCGCGGACCGCCGCCCGGGCCTGGGCCGCGGTGGTGACGACCCGGGAGTGCGGATCGGCTCGACCGGCAAACTGGGGCGACGCGATCCACAGCCCGGGCCCGGTCAGGGTGCCCGCGCCGATCCGCTTCCGCAGGTCGAGATGGACCGGGGTCCCGATCATCAGGCGCGCCGTCGTGACCCCGTTGGCGAGGAAGACGCCCAGTTCGTGCGGCGCCACCGAGTCGGCCACGTACTCGTCGGCGTAGAGGTGGGCGTGCATGTCGGCCAGGCCGGGCATCAGGTAGCGACCGCCCCCGACGATCCGCCGGGCGCCGGCGGGAACCGCCAGCCGCCGGCCAATGGCCGCGATCCGACCATCCCGGACCAGGACATCGACGTCGCGAAGGACGGTGTCGTGATCCATCGGCACCACGTGGACGCCGGTCAGGACGCTCACGCCGGGCACGAGGTGGGTTCGGGACGACTGGGCGGCCCCGGTCGACGCGCCGCCCAGGACGAGAACGATCACGGCCAGACGGGTCACGTCCGTACCTCCTTCGACATCAGCGGGGTGCGATGAGGATTACCTGCCCGGAACGAAGCAGGCTTGGACGATCTTGCCGGCGGGTCAGCGCTTCACTTTTTCGAGGGCGGCCGCGAGTTCGGTCATCGAGGCGAATCGATCGGCGGGGTCGAGCTTGAGGCAGCGGTCGATGATCTGTTCGAGCGACTCCGGAATCGTGGCCAGCACGGTCCGGATCCGGCGGGGTCGTCCCGCCAGGTGGTTGAGCATCGTTTCCTGGGCGTTGGCACCCTCGAACGGGAGTTCGCCGGTCAGCAGTTCGAACGCCAGCACGGCCAGGGCGTAGACGTCGCTCCGCTGATCGATGGTCTTGCCGCGGATCTGCTCCGGACTCATGAACTCGGGCGTGCCGAGGACGATGCCGGTCTGGGTCAGCTTGTTGAGTTCGCCGCCGCTGATCCGCTCCTTGGCCAGCCCGAAGTCCATGACCACCGCCCGCTCCCGGTTCGGTTCGGGCACCAGCATCACGTTCTCGGGTTTGAGGTCGCGATGGAGGACGCCCTGGTCGTGGGCGTGCTGGAGGCCGTGACAGAGCTGGATCAGGATCGGGATGGCCTGGGCCACCGGCATCGGCCCGGTCCGGTTTTCCCGGACCGAAAGGGTCTCGCCCTCGAGGAAGGGCATGACGAGGTAGGGCAGGCCGGCCGCCTCGCCGTAGGCCAGGATGCCGCAGCAATTCGGATGGTTGAGCTTCATGGCGAGGTTGGCCTCGCGCTTGAGGCGGGCCACCGACTCCGCGTCGGTGGCGAGCCGGCTCATCAGCACCTTGATGGCCACGGGTTGCCGGGTTTCCCGGTCCATGGCCCGGTAGACGTAGGCCATGCCGCCCTCGCCCACCCGCCGCTCGATGGCGTACCGCCCGTCGATGATCCGGCCCTGGAGCGCCGACGCCGGCTCGGCCGTGGGGCGCTGACCCAGGCCCGGCATTTCCGCGGTCCGGTGGAGCGCCGGCGAGGCCCGCCCTTCGCCAGCGCCGGACACGAGCGGGAATCCGTCCTTGATGCAGAACCGCGCGGGCGGTTGGTAGACGGACCCGCAGCGCGGGCACTTCAGGTCACTCAATCCCGGTACCGGTTGCGGCCGTCGGCCTTGGCTCGCAGGAGATTGGTGTCGGCCAGGCGGAGCAGGGAGTCGGTGTCGGTGACGCGTTCATCGGGGAAGGTGGCGATCCCGATGCTGACGGTGATCTGGACCGGGTGCTGGGCGGTGCCGAGGGTGGCCGCGCCGACCTTGCGGAGAATCCGCTCGGCGTAGATCCGGGCCCCGCGCATGCCGGTTTCCGGCAGCACCACCACGAACTCCTCGCCGCCGAGCCGGGCCAGGACGTCCATGGCGCGCTGTTCCCGTCGGAGGAGGTCGGCCAGCTGGACCAGAACCCGATCGCCGAGTTCGTGCCCGTAGGTGTCGTTGAGCCGCTTGAACAGGTCGATGTCGAGCATCAGGCAGCTCATGACCGTGTTGCTCCGCTCGGCCCGGGAAATTTCCCGTTCCAGCCGTTCGCGGAGCGCCCGGCGATTGAAGAGCCCGGTCAGCGGGTCGGTTTCCGCCAGCTGGCGCATCTCGTCCTGGCGGCGGAGCGCTTCCTCGAAGTCGTAGGCGCGGTCGAGCACCGGATTGGCCGCTTCGATGACCCGGATCGCGAACTCGAGGTCGGCCTGCTCGAGGCGGTCGTCGTCGCCGGCGGTCCGGAGGTAGAAGGCTCCGGGTCGGCGGCCGCGGATCCGGAACGGCACCACCGCCACCGAGGTGGTCGGGACCAGCCGGCCCTCGATCCGCCAGAGTTCGCGGACCGAGGCAAAGATCGGATCGTCGCCGACGTCGCGGATCAGGAGCGGCTCGAGGGTCACCATCGGGCCGAGCAGCTCGGGATAGCGGCGCAGTTCGATGGTCAGGTGGCGGAGGCTCGGGCTTTCGTACGCGGAGACCACCGTGGCCGTCTCGCCATTCTCGTCGTCGAGGACGATCGAGCAGCGGGAAATCTTGAGCCCGTTGGCGATCCGGCGGACCAGCGCCTGGAAGATCTCGGCCGGAGAGGCGGCGGAACTCGCTTCCTTGAGCAGCGCGGTCAGTTCGGCTTCCGAGCGGGCGGCGGTCCGGGCCTCGGTCAGGGCCTTGCCGGCGCGGAGGTGCGCCCGGATCCGGGCCAGGAAATCGTCGAGCCGGAACGGCTTGGTGACGAAGTCGGCGGCGCCGAGGCCGAGCGCCTCGACCGAGGCCTCGCCGGCGGGGGCACCCGAGAGGATCAGGATCGGAAGATCGCGATGGACCGGGTGGCGCTTGATGGTGTCGAGCGCCGAGAGACCGTCGACGCCGGGCAGACCGATGTCGAGGATCAGGAGATCGACGGGATCGCCGTTCAGGGCATCGATCAGGCCGACCGCGGTGTCCCGGCTCGAGATCCGGTACCCTTCGGCGCCAAGGATCGAACTGAGCGAGCGGTTGAGCGGCTCGTCGTCGTCGACGATCAGGACGTGCGAGTCGCGGGTCATGGCCGCATCAGGCCACCAGCCTCGTGAAGACGGAGGGATCGACGTTGCCGCCGGTCAGGATGCAGGCGGTCGGCCCGGAGGGGACGACCTTGCCGGCCAGCAGCGCCGCCACCGGCGTGGCGCCGGAGGGTTCGACCCGGAGCCCCATCGAATGGAACAGGAAATGGACCCCGGCGGCGATTTCGGCTTCGGTGAGCGTCACGGCGCCGCGGACCACGGGCCGGATGTACTCGAACGTGATGGCGCCGGTCGACGGCGGGACCAGGCCGTCGGCCAGGGTATCGACCGGATCGAAGGGCACCGGCCGGCCGGCCTGGAGGGCGGCCGAGAGTTTGGGCGACAGCGCGGGTTCGACCGCCCAGACCGCGATCGAGGGCTTGATGGCGGCGACCGCGGCGCAGGTTCCGGCCAGCATGCCGCCCCCGCCGATCGGCACGATCATCGTCTCGACGCCGGGCTGGTCCTCGAGGATCTCGTAGGCGCAGGTGCCCTGGCCCATGATCACGTCGAGGTTGTCGTAGGGCGCCACCATGACCAGGCCCTCGCGGTCGATCAGCTCCTGGGCCTTCCGCTCCCGTTCCTTCTTGGTGGTGAAGACGATCTCGGCGCCGTGGCGGCGGATGCCGTCCACCTTGACCTGGGGCGCCGTCTCGGGCATGACGATGACCGCCCGGACGCCGAAGTGCTTGGCGACGTACGCCACGGCTTGCCCGTGGTTGCCGCTCGAGTGGGTGATGATCCCGCGAGCCCGGACTTCGGGGGCCAACCGGGAGATGGCGGTGTAGGCGCCCCGGAGCTTGAAGGCGCCGATCGGCTGGTGCAGTTCGCACTTGACCCAGACGGGCGTCCCGAACCGGCGGGTCAGCTCCGCCGACTCGACCAGCGGGGTCCGGACCGCGATGTCCCGGAGGGCCGCGGCGGTACGAGCCAGGTCGTCGCGGGTAATGGTCGGAACCGCCGTCGCCGTCATTCGCTCTCCTTGAGTCTCCGCGTCTCCCGCCACCCCGCCCGACGTCGCGCCCGGTCCGCGCCGCGCCCCGCCGGGCCGGTTACTCCTCGGCCTCGGCCGGTTCGCCCTCGCCCTCGGCGCCCTCTTCGTCCTCCTTCACCACCCGGGCCACCGCCACGATCGTGTCGGTGCCGTCGAGGTTCATGACCCGGACGCCCTGGGTGTTGCGGCCGATGACCCGGATCCCGTCGACCGGCACCCGGATGATGACCCCGCTCTTGGTGATCATCATCAGCTCGTCCTGCGGCTGCACTTCCTTGAGCGCGATGCAGTCGCCGGTCTTTTCGGTGTTGTGGAAGGTGATGATCCCCTTGCCGCCGCGCTTCTGGACCCGGTAGTCGGCCAGCTCCGACCGCTTCCCGTAGCCCTTTTCGGACACCACCAGCAGGGTGGCGTCGCGCCGGATGATGACCATCCCGATGACCCGGTCGCCCGAGTCGAGTTCGATGCCCTTCACGCCGCCGGTGGCGCGTCCCATCTGGCGGACGTCGCTCTCGTGGAACCGGATGCTCATCCCGCCCTTGGTGGCCAGGACCACGTCGTTGTTGCCGTCGGTCAGCTGGACGTCGATCAGCTCGTCGCCGTCCTCGATGTTGATGGCAATGATCCCGTTCGAGCGCGGGTTGCCGTAGTCGGAGAGCACCGATTTCTTCACGGTCCCGTTCTGGGTGGCGAACATCAGCCACTTCGAGTCGCTGAACTCACGGACCGGCACCAGCGCGGTGATGTGCTCGTCGGGCCGGACCGCGATGCACTGCACGATCGGCTTGCCCCGGGTGGCGCGCCCGCCCTGGGGAATCTCGTGGACCTTGAGCCAGTAGACCTGGCCCTTGTTCGAGAAGAACATCACGTAGTCGTGGGTCGAGGCGATGAACAGGTGCTCGATCCAGTCGTCTTCCTTGGTCGTGGCTCCGGTCAGGCCCTTGCCGCCACGGCGCTGGCGCCGATAGGTCGACACCGGGGTCCGTTTGATGTAGCCGGTGTGGGAGATGGTGATGACCATGTCCTCTTCGACGATCAGGTCCTCGACCGAGAACTCGCTCTGGTCGGGGATGATCTCGGTCCGGCGGTCGTCGCCGTACGCCTTGGCGACCTCGTCCATCTCCTCCTTGAGGATCTTCATCCGCTTCGGCTTGGAGGCCAGGATGCTCTTCAGCTCGGCGATGATGGCCCGGACTTCCTTCAGCTCGGCTTCGAGCTTGTCGATCTCGAGGCCGGTGAGCTTGGCGAGCCGCATGTTGAGGATCGCTTCGCTCTGCTTTTCCGACAGCTTGAACCGCTTCCGGAGCCGCTCGTCGGCCTCCTCGACGTCCTTGGAGCTGCGGATGATCTGGACCACTTCGTCGATGTTGTCGACCGCGATCTTGAGGCCTTCCAGGATGTGTTCCCGGGCCTGGGCCTGGTCGAGGTCGTACTGGGTCCGCCGGACGATGATTTCGTGGCGGTGCTCGATGAAGTGCTGGAGCAGTTCCTTCAGGTTCATCACCTTGGGCTGGCCCTTGACCAGCGCGAGGTTGATGACGCCGAAGGTGGACTGCATCGTGGTGTGCTTGTAGAGCTGGTTCAGGACGACGTGCGCGATGGCGTCGCGCTTGAGTTCGATGACCAGCCGCATCCCGTCGCGGTCCGATTCGTCGCGGACCGCCGAGATGCCCTCGAGCTTCTTGTCGACCACCAGATCGGCGATCGACTTGGCGAGGGTGGCCTTGTTGACCTGATACGGCAGCTCGGTGACGACGATCGCGGCCTTGCCGCTCGACTCCTTCTCCTCGATCTGGGCCCGGGCCCGCATCACGATCTTGCCGCGGCCGGTCTCGTAGGCCTCCTTGATGCCCTGGATCCCGTAGATGTAGCCGCCGGTCGGGAAGTCGGGGCCCTTCACCAGCTTGGTCAGATCCGAAATCCCGGCGTCCGGGTTGTCGACCAGCAGCTGCACCGCCGAGCAGATTTCCCGGAGGTTGTGGGGCGGGATGTTGGTGGCCATCCCGACCGCGATGCCGCTCGACCCGTTGACCAGCAGGTTCGGGATCTTGGACGGGAGCACCGTCGGCTCGAGGAGCCGGTCGTCGAAGTTCGGCTGGAAATCGACGGTGTTCTTGTCGATGTCCTCGAGCATGGCCACCGCCACCCGGGTCAACCGGGCTTCGGTGTACCGGTACGCCGCCGCGGGGTCGCCGTCGACCGAGCCGAAGTTGCCCTGGCCGTCGACCAAGGGGTACCGGAGCGAGAAGTCCTGGACCATCCGGACCAGCGCCTCGTAGACCGGCGAGTCGCCGTGCGGATGGTACTTGCCTAACACCTCGCCCACGACCGTGGCGGATTTCTTGTACGGGCGCCCGGGCACCAGCCCGAGCTCGTTCATGGCGTTCAGGATCCGCCGGTGCACCGGCTTGAGACCGTCGCGCACGTCCGGCAACGCCCGCGACACGATGACGCTCATCGAGTAGTTGATGAAGCTCTGCTTCATCTCCTCTTCGATCGGACGGGGCAGGATCCGCTCGCGCGAATTGGGTGCGCTCATGACAAACGACCGGTGTTGGGGTGCGGAAAAACGGGCCTGAAAGACCGACCCATCGAGTGCCGGCAATATAGACGGCACCCCCACCCCGGATCAAGCCGGAACGGCACATACAAACCGTTCTGTTCCAACGACTTAGGGTCGCGAGCGGCGAGTCGCCGCAGCCAAAGCCGGATCGGCCGGTCCTGGGACGCCGACCGGCCGCTTTCGGGCAATCTCCGGGGGCCGGCGTAAGCGACCCGTAAGGCGCGGTCGGTAGCCTTGGTTTTGAACTCGATGAGGGTGGAACGTGACCGACCGAACCGCAACGCCCCGCACCGGATCCTGCCGAGCCGTCGTCCTGGCCGGTGCCGATGCCACCCCCTACTTCCGGTGCGGGGCCGGCCGACCGGTGGTGTTCCTCTGTCAGGATCCTGATGCCCCGCTCTGGACCGCCCTCCTCGAGGCGGTCGCCGGGCAGTTCCGGGTCATCGCGCCCGAGGCGACCGCCGGCCGGCCGGACTTCGAACGGTGGCTCCGCCAGTTCCTCGACGGCCTCGGCCTCGGGTCGGTGGCCCTGGTGGTCGACCAGGGCCTGGCCGCCCCGGCCATCGGCTTTGCCATCCTGGAGCCGGATCGGGTCGACCGGATGGGGGTGATCTCCCCCACCGGTCCGGTGTTCCCCGGTTCCATCGTCGACGGCGGCCACCCGATCCTCTTCCTGCGCGACGATCGCCCCCCCGCCGAGATCGTCGGCGCCGTCCTTCGGTTCCTCGACGGGGGCCGGACCCCGGTCGAGAAGGCCGGCTGAGCGGTCGGCCCCCCGGGAGCGTAATTTTCCGCCTGACCCATGAACCGCCTGTCGTCGACCGCGCCCGACCCGGGACCCCGGCTCCCGCCCGCCCCCTTGAGCCAGTTCATCGGCCGGGAACGGGAGGTGGCGGCTGTCGGCCGCCTGCTGGAGACGACCCGGCTGCTGACCCTGACTGGCGCGGGCGGCAGCGGCAAGACCCGGCTGGCGCGGGAGGTGGCCGGCCGGATCGAGGCGGCCGGTGGGGCCGTCCTCTGGGCCGATCTGTCCGCCGTGAGCGACCCCGCCAAGGTGATGGTCCCGGTCACCGAAGTGTTCGGGATGGTCGAGCAGGCCGCCGGAACCGCGCTCGCCCTGGTGGAACAGGAAATCGGCGAGGCCCGGCTGGTGCTGGTGCTCGACAGCTGCGAGCACCTGGTCGACGCCGTGGCCGGGGTGGCGGAACAGCTGCTCCGGGCCTGTCCCGGGCTCACCATCCTGGCCACCAGCCGAGAAGCCCTCGGCGTCCCGGCCGAAACGGCCTGGCTGGTGCCGCCTCTGTCCGACGAGGAGGCCGCCGAGCTGTTCGTGGCGCGGGGCCGCTCGGTGCTGCCGTCGTTCGCGGCGACCGAAGCGAACGCCGCCACCATCCGCGATATCTGTCGCCGCCTCGACGGGATCCCGCTCGCCATCGAACTCGCCGCCGCGCGAGTCCGGGTGCTCTCGGTGGACCAGATCGCCGAACGGCTCGGCAACGCCCTCCGGCTCCTCAGCGCCGGGAGCCGCACCGCCATTCCGCGCCATCGGACCATCCGGGGCACGCTCGACTGGAGCTATGACCTCCTCAGCGATCGGGAGCAGATCCTCCTCCGCCGGCTCGCGATCTTCTACGGTGGCTTCACCATCGAGGCCGCCGAGGGCGTGACCAGCGCCGAGCCGCTCGACTCGCTCGAGGTCCTCGATCTCCTCGCCGCCCTGGTCGACAAGTCGCTGGTGGTGCTCGACACCCCGGCCGGCAACCCTCGGTACCGGCTGCTCGAGACGGTTCGTCAATACGGGCTCGAGCGGCTGGCCGAGGCGAACGAGACCGAGTCGATCCGTCGTCGCCACGCGGAGTTCTTCCTGGCGGTCGCGGAGGCGGCGGAGCCGTTCATCTTCGGCGGGATTCGGGACGCGCTCTGGATCGGGCGCCTAGTCCCCGAAATTCCCAACTTTGCCGCCACCGCCGAGTGGGCCATGCAGGCGGACGATCGGGTCGAGGCGGGGCTCCGGCTGTCGTGGGCGCTGCACTGGCTCTGGTGGTCGCGCGGTCCGTTCGAGGAGGCGCTCCGGCTGTCCACGCTGCTCGATCGCGCCGATCAGGTGCCCCGGCTGGTCCGGATCCGGGCCATGCTGGCGTTTGCCCATCTCAACGTCTGGCAGGGAAAGCTCGACGCCTCGATTGCCCATTCGAACCGGGCGCTGGCGCTGCTCGAATCGGAGGCCGACCCCGAGCTGGTGGCGTACGCGCTCACGCTCCGGGGCGCGGTGCTGACGATCACGGGACAGGTGGCCGCGGCGTTGCTCGACTTGAGCCGGGCCATTCCGCTGGCGCGGGAGCACAGCGCGACGGTGCTGCCGGGCATTGCGCTCCACTTCCAGGGCATCTGCCTCCAG
>JAEUJH010000544.1 GCA_016794825.1 Gemmatimonadota bacterium | reverse complement strand
CCGACGTTGGACCGCGCCTCCAGTGGGCCATCCGGTGGGCCTCCCGTCGGGCCACCGCCAAGCGGAACCGCCAGTTCCCCGAAGCGGATCGGATCCGGACCCTCCTCGTCAACCACCAGTTCGACGTTCGCGACCGTCGGGACGGCAGCGCGGAGCTGATCGACCGGGGGGCCTAGGGCCCATCGGTCCCGGCCCGGCGGCCCCTTGCGGGAAAAGCATAGTAGATATACTATGTGCTATGTAAGGAGGATGCGCATGCCGAGTACCAAGCCTCTGGTCCGCGGAATCGACTCCGCCATGCTGAAGCGGGCCGCCGACATCATCAAGCTCCTCGGTCATCCCGAGCGCCTCAAGATCGTCGAGGCGCTCGAGGGGGCCGAACGTTCCGTCACCGAAATCTGCGACATCTGTGATCTCGAGCAGGCCATCTGCTCGCAGCACCTGAGCCGCCTTCGGCAGCAGAAAGTCGTGACCGCCCGGAAAGACGGCCTCCGGGTCATGTACCGGGTCATCGAACCGAAGGTCCACCACATCCTGGAGTGCATCCGCAAATGCGACGTTCGACGTTGACGCTCCTCCTGACCGCCGGGCTGGCGGTGCCGGGCGGGGCTCAGACGCCGCTGCGGCTGTCGGTCGCCGACGCCATGGGCAAGGCGCGCGAACATCATCCGCAGTTGGCCCGGGTTCGCTCGGAGCGCCGGATTCGGGAAGCCGACGTCCGGGGCTCGATGGCGACCTACCTCCCCGTCGTCTCCACCGACTGGTCGCTGGTCCGGACCGACGATCCGGTGGCCGTTTTCGGCAGCAAGCTCCGGCAAGGCAAGTTCGCCGCCACCGATCTGGCGCTCGACGCGCTCAACCAGCCGGCCGCGATCTCGAACGCGGCGTGGGGGCTCACCGTCGAGCAGCCGCTGGTCGCCCCGGAAGGATGGTTCGGGCGCCGCGCCGCCCAGGCGGGCGCCGAGGCTGGCCGGCTGGCGGAGTCCCGCGCCGGCCAGATGGTGGCGTTCGACGCGCTTCGGGCCTACTTCGGCGCCGTGTTCCAGACGGCGCGCATCGGGGTGCTCGATACCGCGCTCGTCGCCGCGCGCGAGACGCTGCGCCAGGTCCAGGCGCTGCGGCGGGAGGGTGTCGTCACGGCGGTGGATGAACAGCTGGCGGTGGCCCGCGTGAGCGAGTTGGAGGCCGGACGGGCGATGGCGGAAGCCGACCGGATCGGTGCCGTGGATCAACTGCTCGTCACCCTCGGCGAAGCCCCTGGTCAGTCGGTCGAGTTGACCGACCGACTCGAACTCCTGGCCACCGAGCCCGATTCGGGTCGGCGCGCCGACCTCGACGCGTTGCGTCGGGTCGTCGCCGCGCAGGAAGCCAATCTCAAGCGGGTTCGCGCCCAGCGGTTGCCGACGGCGGGGGCGTTCGGCACCGTCGCGTTCAACGACGGCTCCCTGGCCGCGGTGTCGGGGCCGGCGCACTGGACCGCCGGCGTCATGGTCCGGTGGACCCCCTTCAAGGGCCTTCGGGACCTCGCCCAGGCCGACCAGGCCCGCGCCGAGCGGGATCGCAGCGTCGAGGAACTCTCGTCCGCCGAGCGGGCCGCCGACGCGGAGGTCCGCGCCGCGGAGGCCCGCCTGGCCGCGGCCCGCGCCGCGCTCGCCGCCGCCGACCGGGCGCTCGACTACTCGGCCCAGGCCGCCCGCATCGCGGCAACCCGGTATGCCGGCGGGGTTGCCACCATCTCCGAACTCCTGGCCGTCCGCGCCGGCGAAGCCGCGCAGCGTCTGGCCCGACTCGAAGCACTCTTTCACGCCCGTATCGCTCAGGCCCATGTGGCCGTGGCGCGGGGAGGTAATCCATGAAACGGATCACGTTCGCGGCCGGCCTCCTGGCCGCCGCGGCAGGTTGTGGTGGTGAACCCGAGCACGCCGGTTCCGGGCCCGTGGGCGACCCGACTCCAGTGGCGGTCCATTCGGTCGGCTCGCCCGGGGGGCTCGACACGTACCGCGCCGCGGGCACGGTCCGCGCGGTGCGGCGGGCCGACCTGGCCACCCGGATGATGGCGCGGATCGAAACGATCCGGGTCCGAGCGGGCGATCGCGTCCGCGCCGGCCAGGTGCTCGCCACCCTCGAGCGCGGCGCCGTCGTCGCGGCCGGAAGCCAGGCCACGGCCGGGCTCGGCCTCGCCACCGCCAACCTCCGCCGGATGGAGCGGCTCTACGCCGACAGCGCGGTTCCGTTGGCGCAGCTCGAGGCCGCGCGGGCCGGGTTCGAGCAGGCCCGCGGTCAGGCCGACGCGGCCTCGGCCGAACTCGGCTATGCCTCGCTGGTGGCGCCGTTCGACGGGGTCGTCACGGCCCGCAACGCCGACCCGGGCGACCTCGCGGCACCCGGTCAGCCGGTGCTGGTGATCGAGGATGCCGGCGCCCGCGAAATCGTGGTCGGGGTTCCCGAGCCGATGGCGGGGCAGCTCAAGGTCGGGAGCGCCGTGACGGTGCTGATCGGCGCGGAGGAGCGGGCGGTCTCGGCCAAGGTCGCGGTCGTGGTGCCGTCGGCGGATCCGATGAGTCGCACCGTCGAGGTCCGGCTCGCCACGGCCACGCCGCTCACCCCCGGACTGACGGCCGTGGCCGAACTGCCGGTGGCGGGGCGGAACGCCGGTGAACTGCTGGTGCCGCGGACCGCGCTCGTCGAGCGCGGCGAACTCACCGGCGTCATGCTGGTGTCCGCCGACTCGACCGCCCGGCTCCGCTGGATTCGGGTCGGCCGGGTGGTCGGGGCCGACGTCGCCGTGGCGAGCGGGCTCCGCGCCGGCGATCTGGTCCTGGCGCGGCCGACCCAGGTCAAGGACGGCGATCGAGTCAGACCGATCGCCGGCCGGGAGAGTGGGCAATGAAAACCGGGATCTCGGGCCGGGTGGCCCAGGCGTTCCTCCAGAGCAAGCTGACGCCGCTGCTCATCATCGCGTCGTTGGTTGCCGGTCTGGGCGGGGTCCTGACGACCCCGCGCGAGGAGGAGCCGCAGATCAGCGTGCCGATGATCGACGTCTTCCTCGGCTCGCCGGGATCGAGTCCCGAGGAGGTGGAACGCCGCCTTCTCGAGCCGGTCGAACGACGGCTTTGGGAAATTTCCGGCGTCGAGCATCTCTACAGCACGGCGTTCCCGGATGGCGGGATGATCACCGTCCGGTTCGCGGTGGGCGACGATCCGGAGGAAAGCGTCGTCAAGGTCTTCGCCAAGCTCTCCGGCACGCCGGCGCTGGTCAAGCTGCACACGATCGACGAGGTCCCGGTCCTGGCGCTGACGCTGCACGGCGGCGAGTACGACGAGTTCCAACTCCGCCGGATCGGCGCCGAGTTGCGGGCCGAGATCCAGCGAATCGAGAACGTTGCCGAGGTCGAGGTGATCGGCGGCGCGCCCCGCATGGTCATGGTCGAGCCGGATGCCGCCCGCCTGGCTTCCCACGGTCTTTCGCCGGATCGGCTGGCGCAGGCGCTCGGCGGCGCCAACGCGCTCCTGCCGGCCGGCGCCATCCTGGCGGACAACACCAGCCTCCCGGTCCGGGCGGGCAACCTCCTGGCCTCCGCCGACGACGTGGCGCAGGTCCTGGTCGGGGTCCATCAGGGCCGCGGCGTTCGACTGGCCGACGTCGCGTCGGTGGTCGACGGTCCGGCCGAGCCGACCTGGTACGTCAGCCATCTCGAGCGCGATTCGGCCACCAGTCCGGCGGTGACGATTTCCGTGGCCAAGCGTCCGGGCGTCAACGCGGCGTCGTTGGCCGATCGGATCCTCGAACGCGTCGAAGCGACGCGCGGCGCCCTGGTCCCGGCCGATCTCGAGGTCACGGTCACCCGAAACTACGGCGACACCGCCAACGAGAAGGCCCAGGAGCTCCTCAGTCACATCATCATCGCCACGGTGGGCGTGGCCCTGCTGGTCTGGTTTGCCCTCGGGTGGCGCGAGGCGCTGGTGGTG
>JAEUJH010000987.1 GCA_016794825.1 Gemmatimonadota bacterium | reverse complement strand
TTCCATCCTGGCACCCAGCTCGGAACCGGCAGTCCGTTCCCAGCCGCGGCAACCGCGACCGGGAAGTTCTGGCCAGCCCAACTTTGCCGAGACCCTCCGGGCGGCCGCTGCCGACGACCCGTCGATCCTGCCCTTTGGGGTCCAGAACGACCGGTTGGCCGCCCGGCTCCGGGGAGGCCCCGGAATCGATCCAGGATCGAGCGAGGCGGACCAAACCACCGAGCCTGGGATCGGAGGGCCGGCGGTCCTTCCGGAGGCGCCGGAGGTCGATCTCCCGACCGACCACCCGATCGACACCCTGCACATCGAGATGCGGGACACCCTCGAGTCGTTGATCATCGTGGAACGGGACCGGGCCGGCTTGGCTGAGCCGGTTCTTCCTCCGACCATCGACCCCGACCAGCCCCCCGCCCCGGAAGCGCCGACCAAGGACACGCCGAAGGCCTCAGTGCCAGACCCGACGCCGCCGCGGTCGCTGCTGCCGCCCCTCGGGGTGCAGTGGGGCTTCCTGGCGGTCCGGGGCACCGGCGCCACGGGCAAGGGGGTCAACGGAACCGACGCCGCCGCCCAGCAGATGCTGGTCGACAAGCACCAGGTGTACAACAACCCGGGGCAGTACGGCATGACCCTGAATCAGGAAGCTCGGCTGTTCCTGGATGCCGTCGACAAGGGATATGTGCCCAACACGCCCGAGGGTCTCGGCACCCTCCTGGGCTACCTCGGAATGGGCGCCACCGGCTCCAACGCCAGGCCGCCCGAGATGACCGAGTACTTCCGTCAGTTCTACGTGAGCGAGCGCGCCGCCAACGTCTGAGGCGCCGCTGGGAGGTGAACCGAGGGGGTCGACCGGATGCCGCGGTCGGCCCCTTCGTGTTTTCGGGCCGCCCTTGGCACCAGGGGCCCAGGACCTCATCGCACCCCGGATCGCGCCTGCCGGCTCAGGGGGAAAAGAAAAGGCCCCGTCTTTCGACGGGGCCCTCTCCTTCCAGACTAACCGCTTATCAGCTGACCGGGCCGAAGAGACCGGCGCCAGCCTTGGTGCCCATCACACGCCACGTCACGACACCGGCGCAGGCACCAGTCGCGGGAACCGCGACGGTGTAGCTCCAGAACCGGTGCGAGCCGTTGTCCGTGAGGACCGGCGACGGGAAGGCCGAGCAGTAGACCCACTCGGTCCCGACCAGACCCCACAGCGAGGCGCTGTCGAAGTACGGCACCACGATCGAGGTGCTCGCGACGTGAGTCGCGACGACGTTGCCCGGGCTCAGCGTGAGCGAACCGCTCCAGCTGATCAGGTCCGCCGACGACCACTGCTCGGAGATACCGGTGCTCGGATTGAACTGGGTCGCGAGCATCGGGGCAGTGATCGGAGCCGCAGCCGGCTGGCTGGCCACGTCGTTGACGTTCGCCGAAACCGCAGTCGGCAGCTTGTCAGCGTTGGTCAGCGCGCCCGCGTTGTTGTACTGCGACACGGTGGTCGGCTTCGAGGTGGTGATGTACGGAGCGCCAGCCGGAGCCGGGCAGCTCGCGTACGGGGTAGCAGCCGCGGTGCACATTTCGTCAACGCGGAACAGGAAGTAGCCGATCGAAGCGGCGGCCCCGTTCACGACGTTGGTGATGGTGGCGTCCCACCGGGTCCCGAGCGGCGACAGCGAGCCGTAGGGGTAGCGGAGGGCAGTGCCGGCACCCGACGGAACGTTCAGGGTGACGGCCGCGGTGGCGTCGATGATCTCGAGGTCGTCGTTGGCCGAGAAGCCGAACGCCGCCGCCGCACCCGGGGTGTAGAAGGCGCTGGCGAAGCCGAGACCAGTGATGTTCGGCGGCAACAGGTGATCAGCCGCGAAGTTGCGGGAGATCGTGCTGCTGGCGTTGCCGGCCCGGTCGGTCACGCTGCCCGACCAGTTGTAGTAACCCACGCCACCGAGACCAGTCGCGGCAACGCCGGCGCCCAGGATCTCCAGTTCGGAGCCGCGGACGTAGGTGTCGCTGAGCAGGGTCGGCAGCGCGTAGCTGGCGATGGTGGCGCCCACGGTCCCGATCGCGGTGAGGCGATTGAAGACGTAGGTAGCCGGGTAGTTCGACAGCGCGCCGCCCTGGTGGAAGCCCGAGCGGGTGTCGAGCGCTTCGACGCCGAACGCCTCGGCCGGCGGCGGAGCCGCGATCGAGTAGATCGTGGTGTTGGCGGTAGCCGACACGGTCGAAGCGGTGAGCACCGAGGCCGGAGTGGCGCCCGCGGAGCCCATGAAGCGAACAGCCGGAGCGACCTTGTCGATACCGAAGTAGTTCGACGCGCCCGAGCTGGCAGCGTTGCCGAGGAGGTCCTCAGCGTAGGTGCAGATCCGCTTGCCGTCGGTCGAGTTGCTGGTCAGGGTCTCCGAGAAGTCGGCACCAGTC
>JAEUJH010000909.1 GCA_016794825.1 Gemmatimonadota bacterium | reverse complement strand
CGCGGCCCGACTGACAGGTTTTTCGCAGTACTCGCCGGTCGACGGCCGGGCCGCGGAACAGGAGACCGAAATCCTGGTCTGGTACTCGCCCACCGCGCTGCATTTCGGGGTCAAGGCGCAGGCCAAGCCCGGGTCGGTTCGAGCCACCCTGGCCAACCGCGACCGCCTCGCCGAAGAAGACCGGATCGAGTTCTACCTCGGCACCTACAACGACGGGAACCAGGCGCTGGTCTTTGCCGTGAACCCGCTCGGGGTCCAGCAGGACGGGGCCCTGGCCGAACAGGGCCGCACCAACGGGGGCCGGGAAGGAACCGATCTGAGCCCCGACTTCGTCTACGCCTCGAAGGGGCGGTTGACGGACGAGGGCTTCGAGGTGGAGGTGCGGATCCCGTTCAAGACGCTCCGCTACCAGACCGGCGCGTCGCAGACGTGGGGGCTCCACGTCATCCGGCGGATCCAGGCCAGCGGCCACGAGGATTCCTGGGTCCCCGCGGTGCGCGCGGCGCCCAGCTTCCTCGGGCAGTCCGGATCGCTCGACGGCCTCACCGATCTCCGGCGCGGGCTCGTCATGGACCTGAACCCGGTCGTCACCGCCCGCGCCACCGGCGGCCCCGTCCCGGGCAAGGTCGGCGAGTGGTCGTATGACGACGCCGCCGAGTTCGGCGGCAACGTCCGCTGGGGCATCACGCCCAACCTGACGTTGAACGGCACCTTCAACCCCGACTTCTCCCAGGTCGAGGCCGACGCCAGCCAGATCCTGACCGATCCGCGGCGAGCCCTCTTCTTCCCCGAAAAGCGGCCGTTCTTCCTCGAGGGCATCGAACAGTTCGCGACCCCGAACCAGCTGATCTATTCCCGCCGGATCGCGGCGCCGGTGGCGGCCACCAAGCTGACCGGCAAGGTCGGCGGCACCACGGTGGCGACGATGTTCGCGCTCGACGGGAAGGAAGTGTCCCGGAGCGGCACCGACAATCCAGTCTTCGCGATCGCCCGGCTCCAGCGCGACCTCGGCGGCGGCTCCCGGGCGGGATTCGTCTATACCGGGCGTCTCGAGCCCGGGTTCGACAACCACCTCGGCGGGTTCGACACCCGGATCGTGCTGCCCGGCGCCTTCGTGCTCTCGGCCCAGGCGGTGGGCAGCGTCACGACCCGGAACGGCGTCAGCACCGTGGCGCCGCTCTGGGATTTCGACATTCGGCGGGCCGGCCGCCGGTTTGCGTTCAGCGCGTCGTTCGAGGGCGTGAGTGACGAGTTCGTGGCCGGAGCGGGCTTCGTGTCCCAGCCCGACGCGGTGGCGATCGGGGCCGGTCCCTCCTGGACCGTCTACGGCAAGCCCGGCGCGTTCATCGCCCGGGCCACGGGCGGCATCCGGGCCTCCGGCCGCTGGATCTACGACGACTTCGTGTCCGGGCGCGGACTCCTCGACAAGCAGTTCTTCCTGACCGGCAATATCCAGTTCCGGGGCGGGTGGTCGCTCGAACTCTTCAACTGGTTCGAGTACTTCGGGTACGATCATCGCCTCTATGAGGGCTACGCCGTCGAGCGGCGGGGCCCCGGCGCGGTGGTCGATACCATCGCGCCCTACCCGGGCGGCGGGACGATCCACAACATCGGCTCGAGCGCCACCCTCAACACCCCGTGGGTGGGCCCGTTCTCGGCCAGCATCAACGCGATGTACGGCAACGACGTCGACTACGAGGAGTGGTCGCCGGCCCGGATCTTCTTCGTCAATTCGAGCATCCAGTTCCGCCCGACCAATCAGTTCCGGGTCGACGGGACCTACGTCCTGACCAACTACGAGCGGCGGAGCGACGGCACCACCGTGTCGGTCACCCACATTCCCCGCCTCAAGCTGGAGTACCAGATCAACCGCTCGCTGTTCCTCCGGGTCGTGGGCGAGTACCGCTCCGCCCACCGGGACGACCTCCGCGACGACAGCCGGACCGACGACCCGATCCTGCTGTTCGACCCGGCAACCGGCGTCTACCGTCGCGGACCGGCCCTCCGCCAGGAGAACAACGGCCTCCGGGGCGACTTCCTGTTCTCGTTCCAGCCGACCCCGGGCACCGTGTTCTTTGCCGGCTACGGCGGGAGCTACCGGGACACCGGCCGGTTCCGCTTCGGCGACCTCGACCGCACCGGCGACGGCTTCTTCCTCAAGGCGAGCTACCTCTTCCGGATGTAGCCCGCCCCGCCGACGGCGGCTGGTGGCACCCACCAGCCGCCGGGGGACGCCCGCCCGGCTCCCGCGGCCCGGCCGTCCCCCGTCGTCCCCTGGACGGTGGTATTTTGCACACCGGTTTTCTCAGCGGACTGATCGTGACTCAGGACACCCCCAAGCGGGACTTCATTCGTGACATGGTGGCGCGGGACGTCGAGACCGGGAGGTTCGGCCGTCCGGTGGCCACCCGGTTCCCGCCCGAGCCCAACGGGTTCCCCCACATCGGCCACGCCAAGTCGATCTGCCTCAACTTCGGGATCGCGGCGGAGTTCGGGGGTACCGTCAACCTCCGCTTCGACGACACCAACCCGACCACGGAAGACATCCGCTACGTCGAGGCCATCAAGCGCGACATCCGATGGCTCGGCTTCGAGTGGACCAACGAGTTCTACGCCAGCGACTATTTCGAGCAGCTCTACGAGTTCGCGCTCATCCTGGTGAAGAAGGGCAAGGCGTACGTCGACAGCGAGTCCGAGGAGGAGATCCGCCTCCACCGGGGTACCGTCACCAGCCCCGGCACGCCCAGCAAGTACCGGGATCGATCGATCGAGGAAAACCTCGACCTGTTGGGCCGGATGAAGGCCGGCGAGTTCCCCGACGGATCGCACGTCCTCCGGGCCAAGATCGACCTGGCCCATCCCAACATGATCATGCGGGATCCCCTCCTCCTCCGGATCCGGCACGCGCACCACTATCGCCGCGGCGACGCCTGGTGCATCTACCCGCTCTACGACTTTGCCCACGGCCTCTCCGACGCCATCGAGGGGATCACCCACTCGCTCTGCACCCTCGAGTTCAAGGACAACCGCGAGATCTACGACTGGCTGGTCCGCGAGGTCGGATTCGAGCGGCCGCCGGAACAGACCGAGTTTGCCCGGCTGGTACTCGACTACACGGTGGTGAGCAAGCGGAAACTGCTCCGGCTGGTCAACGAAGGCCACGTGTCCGGCTGGGACGACCCCCGGCTCCACACCCTGTCCGGGATCCGGCGGCGGGGCGTGACGCCGGAGGCCATTCGTCAGTTCTGCGACATGGTCGGGGTCGCCCGAAAGGACGCCCGCACCGAACTGGCCGTCTACGAGCACGCGATCCGCAACGACCTCAACATGCGGGTGCCCCGGGTCCTCTGCGTCGTCAATCCGCTCAAGGTGGTGATCACCAATTTCCCCGAGGGCGAGGTCGACGAACTGGAGGCCTCCTACTACCCGCACGACGTGCCGAAGACGGGCTCCCGAAAAGTCCCCTTTGCCCGGGAGATCTACATCGACCGCGACGATTTCATGGAGGACCCGCCGAAGAAGTTCTTCCGGCTCGGGCCGGGACGCGAGGTCCGGCTCCGGTACGGCTACTTCATCACCTGCACCGACGTCATCAAGGACGCCGCGGGTCAGGTGGTCGAACTCCGCTGCACCTACGATCCGGCCACCCGCGGCGGCAATGCCCCCGACGGCCGCAAGGTCCAGGGGACGATCCACTGGGTGTCGGCCCGGCACGCGGTGGACTGCGAACTCCGCCTCTACGATCGGCTCTTTACCCTGCCCGATCCGGAGGCGGTTCCCGAGGGCCAGGACTTCATCGCC
>JAEUJH010000883.1 GCA_016794825.1 Gemmatimonadota bacterium | reverse complement strand
TTCGTGGCCCAGTCGAACCGCGACGGGTACGATCTGGTCGAGTGGGCCGCCCGGCAGCCATGGTCGACGGGCAAGGTCGGGCTCTGGGGCATTTCGTTCGGGGCGATCAACGCGACCCGAATCGCCGCCCTCCAGCCACCGCACCTGGCGGCCATCGCGGTCAACAGTTCGTACGCCAACTTCTACGGCGATCACTGGTATCCCGGTGGGGTCCGGACCAACCATCCGTACGTCTGGCACGGCGCCGGCAACGTGCTGGCCACCATGCTCCGCGGGCCGGTGTACGACGACGGCAAGGGCGGCAAGGTGGTCGACCTGGCCCGGTGGAAGCGGCACCAGGCCGACAACGGCTGGCGCGAGTTCTTCCCGCCGCAGTGGGAACACTCGCTCTACGACGCCTACTGGCAGGAAAAGGACCTCCGCAGCAAGTACGGCACGTTTGCCGTGCCGACGCTCCAACTCGCCAACTTCTTCGATCACGCCCGCAACCTCGACGAGGCGTTCCAGAACTACCTCGTCCTCAAGAGCAAGCGGGTGCCGCAGCGGCTGGTGGTGGGCCCCTGGACGCACGGCGGGTTCGGGCCGACCCAGGCCGTCGACTTTCCGCAGATGCAGCTGGCGTGGTTCGACCGGTTCCTGAAAGGCGTCGAGACGGGAATCACCACCGAGCCGCCCGTGACCGTCTTCGTGATGCGGGAAAACCGCTGGCGCCACGAGGCCGACTGGCCGATTGCCCGGACCGCGCCGACCCGGTTCTACCTGACGTCCGACGGCGGCCTGACGACGGCCGCGCCGGCGGTGCCCGGTCGGCCGCGGCGGTACACGTATCGGCCGTGGGTCGGGAGCGCGGCCGGTCCGTACGGCACCTGGTTCGACGCGGCGTATGACGAGTTCCTGGTCCAGCCCGACCAGCGGGTCGACGAACTCGAATCGTTGACGTTCACGACCGACGAGCTCGACGCCGACCGCGAAATGACCGGGATGCCCGAGATCACGTTCTACGCCACCTCCTCGGCCACCAACACCGACTTCACCATCAAGATTTCGGACGTGCTGCCGGACGGGAAGTCGGAGCTGGTGACCCGCGGCTGGCTCAATTCGTCGTTCCGGGAATCGGACGTGAACCCGCGGCGTCCGGAGGACTGGCGCTTCGTGGCGCCGAGTCCGATCCTGCCGGGCAAGGTGTACCGCTACCGGGTCACCCTCCAGAACATCGCGTACCGGTTCAAACGCGGCCATCGGATCCGGGTCACCATCGCCTCGAGCGACTGGCCGTCGAACTGGCCCAATCCGCTGCCGGCGGAGAACGCGATCCGGTTCGAGAGCCCCGACGGCACCGAGGCGTCGTACGTCACCCTGCCGATCGTGCCAGCCGCGGTCGATCCGCTTCCCGAGCCCCGCCTTCCGATGGCGCCGGTTCAAGCCGAGCCGACGGACGGCCCGGCCGAGCGGATCTGGATGGAGCACGACCTGACCGGCCGGACTATGTCGTACCGCCGATCGCAGCGGAGCGACCGGACGATCCCCGGCGGAGGGACCGTCCAGGCGGAGAACGAGTGGCGGATCGACCTGACCCGCGAGGCCCCGTACCGTCAGCGGATCGACTTCGTGACGACCTGGGTCCTGCTCCGCCCGGGCCAGCCGGACGTTCGGTTCCGGTATCGGGTCCAGACGGACAGCGCCGGTCCGCGGGCATCGGTCGACTACACCGAAGGCCGGATTCCCTGATCATGCCTTACGCCCAGTCCCCCACTCGAGTTCTTCCCCGCTCGTCGTTCGCGGCGCTGGCGCCGATCCTG
>JAEUJH010000824.1 GCA_016794825.1 Gemmatimonadota bacterium | reverse complement strand
CGCCGAGTACTATCCGTACGCCCGTTCCGGCGGGCTGGCGGAGGCGGCCGCCAACCTGGCCCGGTTCCAATCCCGGAACGGGATCCGGAGCCTGGCCTTCCTCCCGCTCTACCGGAGCGCGCGCGACAAGGCGGGCGACCTCGTCGAGGCCATGGCCCCGTTCGACGTTCCGCTGGGCCGCCGCCTCGAGCGGGTCCGGATCCTGACCGAACGGAACGCCCCGCCCGGGCCGCAGCTCTACTTCGTCGAACACGACGAGTTCTACGATCGACCCAAGCTCTACGGCGACTCGCAGGGCGACTACCGCGACAACCACCTCCGCTTTGCCCTGTTCGCGTTGGCGAGCGTCATGGCCGTCCCGACCGTGGCACCCGGCCCGGTGCTGCTCCACGCGCACGACTGGCACGCGGCGCTGGCCCTGACCTACCTGCGGACCCGGTTTGCCGACGACCCGCGCTACCGACGGGTGGCCGGGGTGCTGTCGGTCCACAACGCCGGGTACCAGGGGCACTATCCCGCCGGCATCATGGACGACCTGGGCCTCCCCGCGGCGCTGTTCAACTGGCGCCAGATGGAGTGGTACGGCAAGGTCAACCTGCTCAAATCAGGCTTGGTGTTCGCGGACGCGGCCGTGACGGTCAGTCCGAATCACGCCACCGAATTGCGGACCGCGGCCGGCGGGTTCGGCCTCCAGGAGGTCTTTTCGGCCCTGGGCGATCGATTCACCGGGATCCTCAACGGCATCGACGTCGAGGCCTGGGATCCGACGGTCGACCGGCAGATCGCCGCGCCGTTCTCGGTCGACGACCTGGCGGGCAAGCTGACCTGCAAGCGCGACCTGCAGGCTCGCTTCGGGCTCCGCCAGGACATCCGGACGCCGGTGTTTGGAATGGCGGCGCGCCTGGTGACCCAGAAGGGCCTCGATCTGGTGATCGGGAGCTACGACCTGTTCGAACTCGACGCCCAGTTCGTGTTCATCGGAGCCGGCGAGGAGCGGTTCGAAACCGCGCTCCGACGGATCGCCGGCCTGCTCCCCGACCGGGTGGCGATCGACACCAACTTTACCGACGAGCTGGAACACCGGGTCATGGCGGGCGCCGACTTCCTGCTGATGCCGTGTCAGTACGAGCCGTGTGGCCTGACCCAGATGCGGGCGCAGCGCTATGGGGTTGCCCCGATCGTTCGACGGGTGGGCGGACTGGCGGACACGGTGGAGGACGGGGTCACCGGATTCGTCTTCGATCCGTACGAGGCGGCGCCGTTGGTCGGCGCGGCGCTCCGGGGGATCGACACCTACTACAACCCGCCCGAGTGGACGCGGATGATCCGGACCGCGATGGAACGGGACTTCAGTTGGGAACGATCGGTGGCGGCGTACCTGGATGTGTATCGGGACGTGGTCGCGGAGCGCTGCTGACGATCGAGGACGCCATGGATCTGGTACTCGCGCTGCACAGTCACCTGCCGTACGTGCTCAACCACGGCCGCTGGCCCCACGGCTCCGACTGGATTTCGGAGGCGGCGGTCGACACGTACCTGCCGCTGCTCGAGATGCTGAACGGGCACGAGGTCGAGGGGGTCGCCTGCCCGGTGACGATCGGCGTGACCCCGGTCCTGGCCAACCAGTTGGCCCACCCGACCTTTGCCCGGGAACTCCGGGCTTTCTTTGCCCAGCGCCTGCTGGCGTGCGACGAGGCGATCGCCGACTTCGCCAAGACCGGCGAGTCGACGCTGACCCCGATCGCCGAGTTCTGGCGGGGGCGGCTGGCGCGTCTGGAGCGACTGTTCGAGCGGATCGACGGCAACCTGGTGACGGCGCTCCGTCGTCACGAAGAGGCCGGCCGGATCGAGATCATGAGTTCGGCGGCGACGCACGGGTTCCTCCCACTCCTGGCGCGCGACGAGAGCATCCGGCTCCAACTGGCGGTCGGTCTGCGGGAGCATCAGCGGCTGTTCGGCCGCCGGCCGAGGGGCTGCTGGGTGCCGGAGTGCGCCTACCGGCCCCGGGGCCGCTGGGCGCCCCACCCCGCGGCGCCAGTCCAGGCGGGGCGCCGCGGCGTCGAGGAGCACCTGGCCGACGCGGGCTATGCCTATTTCTTCTCGGACTCGCACCTGGCCCAGGCCGGGCGCACGCTGGGCCTCTACCGGGAACCGGACTTTCCGGACGGCGCGCTGCTGGCCAGTGACGACCCGCTCGACCTGCCGGCCGCCCGGTCGCCGTACCGGGCCTACCAGGTGTCGCCCCGGAAGGGAGCCGGCGTCGTGGCCACGCTGGTGCGCGATCCGATCTCGTCGCGCCGGGTGTGGAGCCGCTATCAGGGCTACCCGGGCGATGGCGCCTATCTCGAGTTCCACAAGATCCGGTTCCCCGGTGGACTCAAGTTCTGGCGGGTTACCGACAGCCAGACCGACCTGGGCGGGAAGCTCCGCTACGACCCCAACGGGGCCCGCGCCCGAGCCCGCGAGCACGCGGTCGACTATGCCCGGCTGGTGACCTCGGTGGCACGCGACGCCGAGCGCGGGGCCGAGGTCATTGCCGTTCCGTTCGATACCGAACTGTTCGGGCACTGGTGGTTCGAGGGCGTCGACTTCCTGGGCGATCTCTATCGCGCTCTCCGGCACGCCCGGGGCCCGACGCCCACCACCGCCTCCGAGCACCTGACCCGGGCCCCGGCCCGGTCGGCGGTCGAACTGGCGGAGGGCTCCTGGGGCGCCAACGGCGACTTCAGCAAGTGGCTCAATCCGGGCACCGAGTGGACCTGGCTCAGGCTCTGGCCGGCGGAAGAGCGGTTCTGGCGGATCGCGCCGGCCGCGGTGGAACGAAGCGAAGCCCGGGTGGTGTTGGCCCAGGCGGCGCGGGAACTCCTGCTGGCGCAGTCGTCGGACTGGCAGTTCATCATCTCCTCCGAGACCGCCGGCGACTACGCCACCAAGCGCTTCGTCGAGCACCTCGGCAACCTCGACCGGCTGGTGGCGGCGCTCGAGGCGCCGACCATCACGGTCGAGGC
>JAEUJH010000782.1 GCA_016794825.1 Gemmatimonadota bacterium | reverse complement strand
TTGAACGTGCCGAGCTGGATCTCGATGTAGTCGTCGGGGATGATGCCCCGGTCGCGCTCGGCCAAGTGGGCGCGGACCGTTCCCGGGGCGGCCTTGGCCCGGACGCCGAAGTGAATGGCGGTGGGCGAGTACCAGACGAGGACTTCCGTCTCCTCCTCGGCCGGGCGGCCGTCGACCGGGCTGTACTGCGAGAATCCGACCAGCCGGGCCGCCCTGGACCACACGGGCTCGGTGAGTTCGCCGTCGACCGTGATCGACGCTTCCAGCCGCGGCGCGCCGACCCGCAGCTGGTTGGCGAGCCCGCTATAGGTGATCGAATCGGAGAGGAGGGCCGTCAGGGCCAGAAGCGGCAGCACGGGCCCAATATATCGGGTGACGCGCCGCCCCGGGGTGGGCTGATCGTCAGGTTCCCGGGCACTTGATCCGCTTGAACCGGACCTCGACGCTCGGTTGGCCCTCTCCCTCATTGCGGGGAATCAGGTCGCCATTGGAGGCGAGCCGGTAGCTGATCCGCTGCGGGAAGCTCTTCTTGGGATTCTCGAACAGGACGTACTCGTCGACCAGCTGGGTCATCGTGTACTCGTCGAACGGCTTGCCCTCGGACGACGCGGAAAAGGTGACGGTGGAATCGGTCGACACCACCCGGCTGAACTCGTAGCTGGTGGCCCGCCCCTTCTTGAGGTAGCGGGTGGTCGAGGTCATCAGGTTCTGCGTGGGGTTGTTCCAGATTTCCTCGACGTAGGTGTCCTCGTCGATCCGCCCTTCCCAGCACCCGGCCATGAACTTGAGTTTCTCGTCGAGCCGGGTCTTGAGCTTGACCTCTTTTTCCTTCTTGTCGGGCCGGTCGGCCCGGTCCTGAGCGGCCAGCGTCTCGCAGGTCGTGGCGGCGATTCCCGCGGCGAGCGCGAGCGCGAAAAGACGGTTCATCAGGCTTCTCCGATGGAGGCTCCTGCCGGCCCCGACGTTCGGGGCTGGCCAGCGCGGTCGAAATATGACATGGACCGGGCTCAAAACCCCTACGGACGCCACCCGGATTCCGAGTCGGCCGAGGCGGCGCGGGGCTACTTTTCGGGCTTCCCTTCCCCGCACCCCCCGGAGCGCGACATGGCAAACGATCTGGCGGACCTGGGCCTTCGCGACGCGGCCCGCCTGGTGTCCCGTCGAAAGCTGTCCCCCGTCGACCTGGTGGAGGCCGCGTTGGCCCGGGTCGAGGCGGAGAACCCCCGACTCAACGCCGTCATCACGGTGCTGGCCGAGCCGGCCCGGGCGGCGGCCCGCCGGGTCGAACGAGCCGTGGCGCGGGGATCGGCGGGGTCGTTGGCGGGGGTGCCGGTCACGATCAAGGACCTCATCGTCACCCAGGACGCCGCCACGACCCTCGGGTCCCGGGTGCTCCCCGACGGCCTCCCCCCCGCGCCGGACGCGCCGGTGGTGGCCCGGATCCGGCGCGCCGGCGGGGTGGTGATCGGGAAGGCCAACCTCCACGAGATCGCGTTAGGCGTCACCACCGTCAACGAGCACTTCGGGCCGGCTCGCAATCCCTGGAACCCGGAAAGGATCGCGGGCGGTTCGAGCGGCGGCTCGGCCGTGGCGGTGGCGGCCGGCATGGGCCTCGGTTCGGTGGGCACGGACACCCGCGGTTCGATCCGGATTCCGGCCGCCTGCTGCGGCATTACCGGCTTCAAGCCGAGCTACGGCGCGGTGTCCACCGAGGGGGTCTTTCCATTGGCGGCCACGCTCGACCACGTGGGCCCGATGACCCGCTCGGTGGAGGACGCGGCCGTCCTCTTCGGGGTGATGACCGGGAGCCGGCGACGGGCCGCCGCCGCGATGGCCGCGGTCGACCGGAAGCCCCGCCGCCGATTCAAGCTCGGCGTGGCGGAATTTTTCCTGCGCGACATCGATCCGGGGTCGTTGCGGGCCATCGAAGGCGCGGTCAAGACGCTCGAGAAGCTCGGCGCCGAGGTCGTGAGCGTCGAGTTGCCGTCGCTCGAACCGGCGCTGGAAGCCTCGCGCGTGATCGTGCTGGCGGAGGCCATCAGCTATCACGACGAGCTGCTCAAGCAGCATCGCGATGGCTACGGGCCCAACGTCCGGGCCCGGTTGGAGGGCGGATACGATCTCACGGCGCTCCAGTATGTCCGGGCCGAGGAGGTCCGACTCGAGCTTCTGGCCGACTACGGCCGGCTGTTCTCGGAGGTGGATTGCCTGGTGGGGGCGGTCCTGCCGGGGGTGGCCCCGTCGATCGAGACCCAGCAGCTGACCGTCGGGAGCCGGACGGTGTCGCTGGCCGAAGCGTTCTGCCATTTCAACGCGCCGCAGAACATGACCGGGGCACCGGCGTTGTCCATCCCGTGCGGCTTCGGTCGGGACGGGCTCCCAATTGGGCTCCAGCTGATTGCGGGGGTGGGCCGGGACGAGGCGTTGCTGGGGATCGGGGCGGCGTATCAACGCGCTACAGATTGGCACCGGCAGCGCCCCAAGTCTGGACCAAAGTCGAAGCGGCCATGAAATCGGACTGAAGGTGGTCGATGGGCAGTTCCCCGCCGAGATGTCGATTCGACACAGGCGTGTCCGATCGACTCGGATTCGGCCCGAGGCGGTGCGATCTAAGATCTTTTGTGTCAATCGCTTACAAAGCGAGCCTCCGGCACGCTTCATGAATTGCATCTGGTCGGCCCGGACACATCGACTCGTTCGGGCCGCCCGCTGATCCAGCCATATCGAACGGTGTCGAATGCTCCGGCTTTCCGGAGCCGTTCGCGCCACCTCGTCGGTGGGATCACGGCTGTCAGGGCAGGTTGTCAACCCCTTTTCAGCGAAGGATGCGATCATGAGGCAAAACCATCATTGGCTCCGAGTGGCCGTCACGGGCGCCGCGCTGGCGCTCCTGGCTGGCGCTCCCCCGCTGGTGGCTCAGAACGTCGGGACCGTGTCGGGCACCATTACCGACGCCGCCACCGGGCAGTCCTTGTCGGACGTCCGGGTGACGGTCGTCGGGTCGGTGCTCTCGATCACGACCGACAACCGGGGTGGGTACCGGATCGCCAACGTCCCGGCGGGCTCGGTGACCCTGCAGGCGCGCCGGATCGGCTACAAGGCGCTCGACAAGACGGTGACGGTGACGGCCGGGCAGACCGCCACGGTCGACTTCGCGCTCAACGCGTCGGTGGTGACCCTCGACGAGGTCATCGTGTCGGGCACGGCGGGCGACACCAAGCGGAAGGCCCAGTCAGCCACGGTTTCCGAGATCGGGGTCTCGGACATCGCCCAGACGGCCCCGATCCGGACCTTTGCCGAAATTCTCCAGTCGCGCGTTCCTGGCGTGTCGGTCAGCATGGGTTCGGGCACCTCGGGCGCGTCGTCGCAGATCCGGATCCGGGGACCGGCGTCGATCTCGCTCTCGAACGAGCCGATCGTCTACATCGACGGCATCCGGGTGACCTCCTCGAACGCGTCGCTGTTCTTCACCGGCGGCCAGAGCACCTCGCGCCTCTCCGAGTTCGATCCGAAGGAGATCGAGTCGATCGAAGTCGTGAAGGGTCCGGCCGCGGCCACGCTGTACGGCGCCGACGCGTCGGCCGGCGTGATCCAGATCATCTCGAAGAAGGGCCGCGCCGGGGCCACCCGGTTCAGCCAGAACATCACGGCCGAGTACAACAAGCTCGAGGCCAACTTCACGCCGCCGTCGAACTTCGGTAACTGCACCGCGGCACTCGTCGCCGCGACCAGCGCCAACCCCCTCTGCCGGGGTCAGGCGGTCGGCACCCTGGTCAGCGACAATCCGCTGGTCCGCGAGGGCGGGTTCATCGACGGCAAGACCCGCGGCCTCTCGTGGAGCGGCTCGGGCGGCAACGGCTCGAACTTCGGCTACTACCTGCACGGCGCCTACGAGGACGAGGACGGCACCACCCGGAACAACGCCTTCGTCCGCCGGAACGCCCGCATCAACGTGAACTGGACCCCGTCGTCGAAACTGACGCTCGACGCGAGCATCGGCCTCAACCGGGCCAACTTCGACCTGCCGGACAACGACAACAACGTCTACGGCTATCTCGGCGGCGGCCTCCTCGGCACTCCGCTGACCCGGAACGACACCGGCGCGGAGAGCAACAACGGCTGGTTCGGCTTTGCCCGCGACGTCGCGGCCATTGCCCTGATCCAGAATCAGCAGCAGACCCACCGGACCATTTCCACGATGACGGCCAACTTCCTGCCGTTCCCGTGGTTCAGCAACCGGTTCACGGTCGGCGCCGACTGGCTCCGCGACGAGACCCGTCGGTTCCTCCCGAAGAACGGCCGCGGGTCGTACCAGGGCGTCTCGAACACCGGCGACATCTCCGAGCTCCGCGAGGGGACCGAGCGCTACACGGTCGACTACCTCGGCAACGTCCGGTTCAACACCGGGTCGAGCCTGGCCCACAACGTGTCGGCCGGCTTCCAGCTGATCGACACCCGGATCGAGAACGTCCAGGCCACCGGCCAGGGCCTCACGGTCAACAGCACCAACCTGGTGAGCGCGGCCTCGAGCCGCAGCGCCGGGCAGTTCTACAGCCGGCAGAAGCAGGTCGGCTTCCTGGGCCAGTGGCAGGGCGGCTGGAAGGACCGGCTGTTCCTCCAGGTCGGGGCGCGGTTCGACGCGAACAGCTCGTTCGGTAACACCTCGGAGTGGTTCTTCCTCCCGAAGGTGGGCGGTTCCTACGTCGTGTCGGACGAGGCCTTCTGGCAGAACAGCCTCGGCTTCATCAACACGATGCGGTTGCGGGCGGCGTACGGCGTCACCGGCCGGTCGCCGACCCCGGGCGCCTCGCTGACGACGTTGTCGCCGGCGGCCTACATCGATCCGAACGCGGCGGCGCTGCAGCCGGGCGCCACCCTGCAGAACCCCGGCAACGACAGCCTCAAGGCCGAGCGCGGCTCGGAGTTCGAGCTCGGGTTCGACGCCGGGTTCCTCAACGATCGCGTGGGCGTCGAGTTCACGTTCTACAACAAGACCTCGAAGGACCTCCTGCTGCAGCGTCCGCTGCCGCCGTCGCTCGGGTTCACCCAGAACCCGTTCGTGAACATCGGCGAGCTCCGGAACAAGGGACTCGAGATCGGTCTGACCGCGCAGCCGATCGTGTCGCGGAACGTGAGCTGGGACGTCCGGGTTGGCGTCTCGACCCTCGACAGCAAGGTCACCGACATGGGCGGCGTGTCGCCGTTCGGCACGCTCAATCGGTTCATGGAAGGGTTCCAGCCCGGCGTCTTCGTCGGGAACCGGATCCGTTCGATCAACGAGCAGACCGGCGTCGTGACCGTCTCCGACACCCTCGAGGCCATCGGGAACCTGTTCCCCAGCTTCGAAGGCAACGTCTCGACCAACCTGACCCTGTTCCGCAACGTCCGGATCTTCGCCTCGCTCGACTCGAAGCGGGACTTCTACATCTACAACAACACCGACTTCTTCCGGGAAACCCAGCTGGTCCGCAGCGACAACCGGCTCAACCCGACCAAGCTGTCGGCGTACGAGCGGCTCCGCCGCTACGGGAACCCGACCGCGGGGCAGCCGGCCTTCGTCCGCGAGGGCAAGGTGGCCGGGCAGCCCGCCACCGCGACGGTCAACGAGGTCCGCGATGCCTTCGTCCAGAAGGGTGACTTCACCAAGCTGCGCGAAGTGTCGGTGACCTACACGTTCCCGACCAAGGTGGCCGGCTACTTCCGGGCCCAGGGCGCCACGGTGACCCTGGCCGGGCAGAACCTGGCTCTCTGGTCCGACTACGAAGGCTTCGACCCCGAGGTGATCTCGGCGGCCACGGCCAACTACAGCCGGACCGACTTCCTGACCATTCCGCCGGGCCGTCGGTTCGTGGTCCGGTTCAACGTCCAGTTCTAAGGGGAGACGCCTGACATGAAGCGCACATTGACGCTCTCCCGAGCGGTCGCGTTGGCCTCGCTGAGCCTGATCGGGCTCGGCGGGTGCAGCGACTACCTCAAGGTCACCAACCCGACGGTCATCGACGTCGACGCCACCGATCCAGTGGCGGACGCGGGCCTGCTGGCGAGTTCGTCGGTCCAGAACTTCGCCCAGGCCTACGGGTGGCTGATCATGTACTCGGGCTGGTTCACCGGTGAGTCCGACGTCGCCGAGACGTTCCCGACCCGGAACGAGTTCGGTCGCCGCGCGGTCGACCCGACCAACGGCAGCCACAACGCCGAGGTCTGGTTCCCGCTGTCCCAGGCCATCGCCTCGGGCTACCTGGTGCTCGACCTGACCCTGCCGACGCCGACCGCCAACATCGCGTACGTCCGCGCCCACCACACGGTGGCCTGGTCGTATCTGTTCATGGCGGAACAGTTCTGCGAAGGCACCGTCCGGTCGGGACCGAAGCTCACCACGGCCGCCATGCTCGACTCGGCGGTGGTCCACTTCAGCGACGTGGTCACCCAGGGGAACGCGGTCAACTCCACCGAGTCGCGAGCGCTCGCCAACGCCGCGCTGGTTGGACGGGCCCGAGCCAAGCTCCAGGCTGGCAACAAGGCCGGAGCCACGGCCGACGCGGCCCTCGTGCCGGCGGCGTTCAACTTCAACGTCGCGTACTTCGACGATCTGTCGAACCGGACCCGGGTGGGCAACCGGATCTGGCAGTTCATCGCCGACCGGGGTTCGAACGCGGTGCCGCCCGCCTACCGGATCACCGATCCGCGGCTGCCGTGGCGGCTGGCCCCGTCGAATCTCCTCCCCCAGGACGCCAACTATCAGGTGGACCGGGGCGTGCCGTACGCGATCCAGAACAAGTACACCGCGTACTCGAGCCCGATCCGGCTTGCCTCGAAACTCGAGGCGGACTACATCGCGGCCGAGGCGGGCGGGACCACCACCATGCTGGCGCTGATCCAGGCTCGGCGGGCGGCCAACAGCCTGCCGCCGTACGGTGGTACCACGACCGATGCCGCGGTGCTGGCTGAGTTCGAAGACCAGCGGGCCTACGAGTTCTACCTCGAGGGCAAGCGATTGGGCGACCTCCGGCGCAACGGGGCCGCGGTCCTCAACGTCCCGGTGCCGAACTCGACCTACTGGAAGCCGGGCTTCTCGCCGGTCGGCAACCAGACCTGCTATCCGCTTCCGCAGGCCGAGATCGACAACAACCCGAATCTGTAAAACCAGAGCCTCGGGATGAACAAAGCGGGGGGAGCCAAGTGGCTCCCCCCGCTTTGCTTTCAGGGTACCCAGGTGTCTCGTTTTCGACTTCGCCGCTTCACCATTCGGGTCTGTCAATCCCCGAAGAGAGAATCGTAAACTATTGCCAAATAGTGACATATACTGCCAAATCCCACTAGGGACATGGGCGGCCTCTTGACAGAATCAAAGCGCATATAAACATTTAATCCGGATTTACGGATTAATGAATGCAATCTGGGCTCTTTGACCGACTGACCGCCCTGGCCGACCCGACCAGGTGCCGACTCCTCCTGGCGCTCGAGCGCCAGGAGTTGACGGTCAATGAGCTTCGAGCGGCGCTGCAGTTGCCCCAGTCCACGGTCAGCCGCCACCTCAAGGTGCTGAGCGACGAGGGGTGGATCACCAGCCGCGCCGAAGGGGTCAGCAACTGGTACCGGGCGGCCCGGGAACTCGGACCGGAGGCGCGGAGGCTGTGGGAAGTCGTGCGCGATCAGTTTGCCGACTCGGCCCCGGCCCATCGCGACGCGGAGCGGATCAAGGGCATCGTCGCGGCTCGGCATCAGCGGACGACGGAGTTCTTTGCCTCGGGCGCGGGTCAGTGGGACCGGGTCCGCGGTGAACTGTTCGGCGACGGGCTCGAGTGGCTGGCTCTGGCCGGGCTCCTCGACCCGACCTGGGCGGTCGCCGACCTCGGCGCCGGCACCGGACACCTCGCGGCCGCGCTGGCGCCCTTCGTTGGTCGGGTGGTGGCCATCGACGAGTCAGCCGCCATGCTGGAAACCGCGGCCGAGCGCACCAAGTCCTTCGGCAACGTGGTCTGCCGGGTCGGGGCGCTGGAGGCGCTTCCGGTCGAGTCCGGAACGATCCACCTCGCGTTCGCGGTGCTGGTGCTCCACCACCTGATCGACCCCGCCCGCGCCGTCGTCGAAGCGGCTCGGACGCTCCGGCCCGGCGGGCGGCTGGTCATGGTCGACATGATGCCGCACGAGCGAGCGGAGTATCGGGAGACGATGGGCCATCAGTGGTTGGGCTTCGACCGGGAGGCGGTGTTCGGGTGGGCCAAGGCGGCCGCGCTCGAGCCCATCGCCTATCGGCCCCTGCCCCCGAAGTCGACGTCACAAGGACCGCTGCTGTTCGTGGCGGTCGCCAGAAAACCTCATCAACCGGAGACATGATCGTGGCAACCGCAGCGCTGGACCAGCACCCGTTCGAGGCCGCCCGGAACGCCGGCCGGATTCCCTTCAAGGTCAAGGACCTCGGCGAGGCCGAGTTCGGCCGCAAGGAAATCCGCCTGGCCGAACAGGAAATGCCCGGCCTGATGGCGATCCGGGCCGAGTATCGGGGCAAGAACCCGCTCGCCGGCGCCAAGATCATGGGCTCGCTCCACATGACCGTTCAGACCGCGGTCCTGATCGAGACCCTGGTCGACCTCGGCGCGGACGTGCGGTGGGTGTCCTGCAACATCTTCTCGACCCAGGACCACGCGGCCGCCGCGGTGGTGGTCGGGAAGACCGGCACCGTCGACGCCCCGCGCGGCACCCCGGTCTTTGCCTGGAAGGGCGAGACCCTCGAGGAGTACTGGTGGTGCACCGAGCAGGCCCTGATGTGGCCGGACGGCTCGGGTCCGAACCTGCTCCTCGACGACGGCGGCGACGCGACGCTGCTGGTCCACAAGGGCAGCGAATTCGAGAAGGCCGGCAAGATCCCGGCGTTCGACCCCGAGTCGGATCCCGAGGAATGGGGCGTCATCCTCGACCTGATCCGGGCCGAGGCCAAGAAGAACCCGGGCCGGTGGACCAAGGTGGCGGCCGACCTGCGGGGCGTTTCCGAGGAGACCACCACGGGCGTGCATCGGCTCTACGAGATGATGAAGGCGGGCACGCTGCTGTTCCCCGCCATCAACGTCAACGACTCGGTGACCAAGTCGAAGTTCGACAACATCTACGGGTGCCGGCACTCGGTCGTCGACGGGCTCAACCGGGCCAGCGACGTGATGATCTCCGGCAAGCTGGCCGTCGTCTGCGGCTACGGTGAAGTCGGCAAGGGCTGCGCCCAGGCCCTCAAGGGCCAGGGCGCCCGGGTGGTGATCACCGAAATCGACCCGATCTGCGCGCTCCAGGCGGCCATGGAAGGCTATCAGGTCCTGACGCTCGAGGACGTGATCTCGACCGCCGACATCTTCATCACCGCCACCGGCAACTTCAACATCATCACCGCCGACCACATGGCCCGGATGAAGGACAAGGCCATCGTCGGCAACATCGGCCACTTCGACAACGAAATCGACATGGCCGGGCTCAAGAAGATCAAGGGGATCACGCGGATCAACATCAAGCCGCAGTACGACGAGTGGGTCTTCCCCGATGGCCACAGCGTGATGATCCTGGCCGAGGGCCGACTGCTCAACCTCGGCTGCGCGACCGGCCATCCGAGCTTCGTGATGTCGGCGAGCTTTACGAACCAGGTGATGGCGCAGATCGAGCTGCACCAGAACGCGGCCAAGTACGAGAAGAAGGTCTACGTGCTGCCGAAGCACCTCGACGAGAAGGTCGCCCGTCTGCACCTCGACAAGCTCGGGGTGCGGCTGACCGTGTTGACGCCGGAGCAGGCGGCATACATCGGGGCGCGAGTGGAAGGGCCGTACAAGCCGGACCACTACCGCTACTAGTCGGAGCGGTCGTCAAACGAACCAGGCCAGGTGCCGCGTCGCGGTACCTGGCCTGGTTTCTATCTTGATGCGCGGCCGAACGTGGCGGGATCCCCGGCGCGGCGCGCCGCCGCGAGAACCCGGTCGGCTCGGAAGACTACTGCACCGTCACCACGCCGACCATTCCGCTGGTGAAGTCCGCCGAGTGGATCGTGCAGCGATACCGGAATGTGCCGGCCGCGCCGAAGTTGCGGGTGTGGTTGCCACCCGACTGGTTGCGGGCCGAGTTGCCGGCGCCATCCTCGAAGGTGACGTCGTGGGTTCCCTCCTGGAAGTTCCAGGTGACCGTGGTCGCCGGGGCGACGGTCAGGGCAGCCGGAGCGAACTGGTTGTTGCGGACGGCCACGGCATTGGGGCCGGCGGGGCCGGTGCTGTCACCGCAGGCCGCGGCCAGGACGACGGTCGCGGCCACGAGAAGTAGACGGCGTTCCAACATCGAAATCCTCATCGAGAGACGTTCAGGGGACGACCCGCCCGGGCCGCCCCGCACACCTGCCAACTACTGCACCACGACCGAGCCGATCATCCCGCTCGTGAAGCTGGTCGAGTGATTGGTGCACCGATACCGGAACGTGCCGGCGGTGCCGAAATCCCGGCTGTGGGTCCCGGACGAGACGTTCCGGGCCGAGTTGCCGGTGTTGTCCTCGAACGTCACGTCGTGGGTACCGTTCTGGAAAGTCCAGGTGACGGTCGCGTTCCGGGCGACGGTGATGTTCTCGGGATTGAACTGGTTGCTCGTCACGGCCACCGAGTTCCCGCCGGCCGGAGGCGGCGGCGGGGGTGGCGGCGGTGACGGGGGCTGGGGGCCGGTGCTCCCGCCGCCACAGGCGAGAGCCGACAGCAGGAGGGCGAGTCCGGAGAATCGCTGCCATCGCATGACCTGTCTCCTCGTGAAGGGTGATCGAACCGACCCCGTCGACGACGCTAGACGGCCGCGAACCAGCCCATCGCGCCCTGCTCGGCCATCTGCCTTTGATGCGGGTGGAACATGTACCGGCCCCGGTTGGGGAGCCGGAATTCCACGATCGCCCGCTCGGCGGGGCCCAGGCTCAGGACGTCGGTTCGTTCGTCAGGGATCAGCCCCGTCCCGTTTCGATACACCTCGAAGACTTCGGCATGGAGGTGGAACGACGCGAGGGGCTGGTCAGTGACAAGGTTGGCGAGGTACACCCTGACACGCTCCCCGGCCGTCACCTTGATCGGGTACTTGGCGTAGAACCCGGCCACCCCGTTCCACCCGAACAGGTCACTTTGGCCATCGGCGTTCGTATCGAACCCGCCCAGGACCAGCGCCACCTCGCGGGCCGGCGGACGATGCGTCGGCGGGTCGACGATCAGGAGCCCGTAGAGCCCGTTGGCGATGTGATCCTCGCTGGGGGTGAAATCGCAATGGTACGGATGGACCCCGAACGGGCCCGCCGTCAGGCGATAGACCGCCTCCCCACCCGGGGGAACCGGCTCCCAGCCATCCGCGTCGATCTCGTGCCGGCCGTGAAAGTGCAGGTTATGGGCGTGGCCGGTCCGGTTCTGGAGGGTGATCTCGAGGAGGTCGCCTTCGTTGGCGCGGAAGATCGGTCCGGGGACCGACCCATCGAAGGTCCAGGCGTCGAAGAGCCCATCCACCGAAACACCGACGCGCTGGTCGACGACGGCTACCGAATACCGGCGGGTCACCGGTCGGGACCGCGGATCCGGCGGCGGCGGGATGGTGGCCGTGTCGAGACTGAGCGGCCCGAGGTGCTCGGGCGGCATGACGCCGTGCCCGTAGCGACTCTGACCGGGGGTCGGGGGGTGCGCCGGTTCGGCCACCGGCGGCCGGGGCCGGCCCCACCACGCGGCGGCGCCGGCGCCGGCCACGAGCCCGCCGCCCAGCAACATCAGTTCCCGGCGACTGAGGCCCATCGTCAGAACCGCCCGAACCAGAGCGCGCTCGCGCCCAA
>JAEUJH010000725.1 GCA_016794825.1 Gemmatimonadota bacterium | reverse complement strand
GTCGTACAAACCTCCCCATCGAGTCGAACTCGACCACTCGCGCTGGCTCCTCGTCACCAACGAATACCCGGCCATCGTGGCCGACTGCGACGCTTCGCGGGGCCATCAATGAGGACTCCAGGCCACGCGTGTTCGCCCGTCGCAGGGGTGTCGGCGCTTGCGCTTCGATCGCACCAGTGCCGAGGATCGCGCCGAGTCCGACGACAAGAGCCCTTCGCACAGGGTAGCAACCTATCAGTCGCCCTCCCTTGGGTCGCCGGAGCCTCCAACCAGTCATACGGAGAGTACCCGGCAAGCCATGCGTTGCCGGCGTGTCCCGGGAGGAGACAACCTGGCGAGCGCAACAATCGGCGGTCGAGCGGGCATTGGAACTCCTCAAGGGTCGACGCGTCCTTTGGGCGGCCGATTGTCGCGACTGGGCCGGCCCGTCGGTAGAACCGTTCATAACATGTCGGTTGAGCCGAAGGGAGTCGACACGTCCTTCACGGGGACTTGACGCCGATCACCGCCCTGGCTGACGGGGACGCCGCCTCAGCGCGGCAACGCGTACGCCACGACGTGGTCGCCCAGCGTGGTGCCGACCGAACTGTGCCCCCCGGCGGCGATCAGCAGATACTGGCGCCCGCCGACCGAATAGGTCATCGGCGTGGCCTGCCCCCCGCCCGGCAACGGCGCCTGCCACAGTTCCCGGCCGGTTTCGACGTCGAAGGCCCGGAGCTTCTCGTCGGTGGCGGCCGCGATGAAGACCAGGCCCCCCGCGGTGACGATCGGCCCGCCGAAGTTGATCGAGCCCCAGCGCTCCGACGCCGCCACCTGGTCGAGCCCCCGCATCCTGCCTAACGGCACCTCCCAGGCCACCGCCCCGGTGCCGAGGTCGACCGCGGTGAGGAGACCCCAGGGCGGCTGGTTGCAGGGCAGCCCGCTCGGCGCCACCAGGGGCGCCCGGGACATCGTGTAGGGCGTGCCCCGTTGATTGCCCTGATCGGGCCGGCTCCGGGGCGCCAGCTTGACCCACATCGCCAGCCGGAGGGTGTTCACCACCAGCAGTTGCCGGCCGGGTTCGAACGCGGCGCCGCCCCAGTTGATCCCGCCGCCGAAGCCCGGGAAGAGCACCGTCCCCTCGAGGCTGGGCGGCGTGAAGATCGGACCGCTCCGCATGGCCCGGAACTGCGCCAGGCAGGCGTCCCGGTCGGCTGGGGTGAGGCCCCAGACGTCGGCCTCGGTCATCGCGTGGGGATGGAGCGGCCGCGGCATGGTGGGAAACGGCTGCGTCGGCGACGCGACCTCGCCGGGCACGGCGCTGGCCGGCACCGGACGCTCCTCGACCGGAAAGAGGGGCTCGCCCTTCCGGCGGTCGAGCACGAAGATCCGGCCGGTCTTGTCGGCGGCCACCACCGCGGGCACCGTGTCGGCGCCACGGCGGAGCGTCACCAGCGACGGCTGGGCCGCGATGTCGTAGTCCCAGAGATCGTGATGAACGGTCTGGAACCCCCAGACCACCTTGCCGGTCCGGGCCTCGAGCGCCACGACCGAGTTGGCAAAGCGGTTGTCGCCCGGCCGTTCCCCGCCGTAGAAATCCGGCGCCGCCGACCCGGTGGGGACGAAGACGAGTCCGCGGGCCGAGTCGACGCTGAGGGGAGCCCAGGCGTTGGCGGCCCCGGTCCTGGCGGCGGCGGCCGGCGTCCAGTCGCTCCAGGCCGG
>JAEUJH010000695.1 GCA_016794825.1 Gemmatimonadota bacterium | reverse complement strand
GGAATTGGGCGTGGCGCTCGAGGACGGGAAGGGCGTCAAGGAGAACGACGCCGAGGCGGCCCAGTGGTATCAGAAGGCGGCGGAGCAGGGCAACGCCCAGGCGGCCCGTCGACTCGGCCGGCTGTACGAGCGGGGCAACGGGGTCGCCAAGAGCGAGGCGGACGCGGCCAAGTGGTATCGGGTCGCCGGCGACCGCGGCGACCGGGACGCCCAGTTCATGCTCGGCCGGTTCTACAAGGACGGCAAGGGCGTGCCGAAGTCGGAGGCCGACGCGCTGGCGTGGTTCAAGAAGGCGGCGGCGCAGGGCCACAAGGACGCGCAGAACGAAGCGAAGAAGCTCGAAAAGCCCTGAGGGAGCGGACGGCCCGTCAACCTCGAACCACCTCCCAGCGAGTCCCGCGGCCCCGTCCCACCCGCCGAATCGCCCCCTCCGCCGCGAGGTGGGTCATGATTCGCCGCAGTCTTGGCGCCGAGCATTCCGGGCATCGCTCCCCGAGTTCCCGAAGCGAAAACGCATACCCCATCGCCAACGCGGCCGCCCTGACCTGTTCGTCCACGCTGGTCGGGCGCCCGGTCGAATAGTCCGCGGGGCGCGGCTCGCCGATCAACGAAAGCTGCGGCGTCCCTTCGGCGTGGCGGGCCCGGTCAGCCGCGTCGAAGAACTGAACCGTCCACGCGTTGGCGAGTTTCCGGTTCCCGGCGAACACGATCGGGAGTCGGGGATGGACGGCCGCGAGTTCCGCCAGCACTCGGGCGACGTGCGCCGCCGGCCATCGGCCCGCGAGTCGCTTCGGGTCGACGAAATCGCCGTACTCCGCCTCCACCACCACGGCCGCCCGGCCGACGGATCCGAGGTCGGCGAACACCTGATGAAGGGCCTGAACGGCGCCGAGGTCGGCGAGCAGATTGTCGAACGACTTTCGCTCGACCACGGCGGCGATGCTGATGCCCTGGAGCAAGGCGTAGTCTCCCACGGCCAGCCGGCGCCGAAGGGTGGTGGCGCCGGGGAAGGTCCACGGGTACTTCTCGCCGCTGTCGATCAGGACCGTGCCCTGGAGCGACGGTCGGGTCAGCAGTTCGACTCGGGCTCGCGACCGATGGGCTCGGATCCCCGACTCGGTTCGGAAGAACAGTTGCTCGAAGCTGGAGCCGTCGGCGCGGTCCTTGGTGACGAGCAGGAACTCCGCCCGCTTCCGGGTCGGTCGATCCAGAACCACGGCCAGCTTCCGGCCGATCCGCGTCAGGCCGAGAATCGGGGCCCGTTCCACCTCGGTGCCGTCGTCAGGCGCTTCGGGGGCGTGGTCGCGGAGGCAGAAGACCTGCTGTCCGGGACCGGGCCACGCGGACTGGGCGCGGACGGCAAACGTGGGGCGGCCATGACGGGTAATGAGAATCCGAAATGGGAACCGGCCCCGAGTGGATCGGGTGACGACCCAGAGGTCGCCGGGCGGTGTCGATCGAGCCTCGTCCTCCACGCGCGGGCTCCCGTCGAGTTGGCGCCCGAAGTCTAACCGGCTCGCGGGGCCAGGCCGAAGCGGGGACCGTTGGTCCGTTGCCAGCGCCCCCAAGGCGCGCCCGGCCCTTCAATCCATCAACCGGAGGGAACCGGCATCGCGCCGTCGCTGACCCACTCGATTCGGCGCACCTCCGCGATGGCGCGGGTGCCGGTCTGATCGGTGTCCTGCATCAGTCCCACGGCGGCAATGCTCGGGGCGTTCCGACCCCAGATTCTTCGATAGTCCTCCTCCGGATCGACCTCCAACTCGACCCACTCTCCCAACCGATCCGCGCCGACGGTTCGGATGATCTGGATCCGGCCGTTGACATGGCTTCGGCCGGCGAAGTCAGGGGGCTCCTGCCCGCCGGTCGAGTAGAAGATGATCCGGCCGCTCTTGGTGAACAGGCCCCGTGGATTCCCGAAGATGACGAACAGCCGAATGGCCGAATCGTCGCGGTCCTTGCGACGGAGGTCGGCGTTGGCGGGGGTTTCGAGGACTCGCCACGACCAGCGCAGTCTTCCGCCCCCCGAACCCGCCTCCAGCCGAAACGAGCGGTGCAGCCACGCCGCGGTCCCGGCGCCTTCGATTCGGAGGACGGGGGCTGAGTCGCTGGCGTGGACCGAAATGAGGGGCGGGGCGACGTTCTTGACCGGCTGAATTTCCCAGCCGGCCGGAAGGCGCGCTCCTGGCGACGTCTCCTTCAAGCCGAGGAGATCGACCGGGCCAAGGCCGAGGCAGATGATGGTGGCGGGCCAGAGGATCACAGGTCCTCCCGGACACTGGTTACGATTCTGTCGTTGTTCCGGGCTCGGGCCGATGTCTTACGCGGCGCCGACCGAGGGCGGGTCGGTGCCGCGTCCGGGTGTCCCGGGTTCATTTCGTGCCCGTGTAATGACACGGGTGCCGGTCGGAACCACTATCCGCACCCATCGATCGAGTCCGCCTTGGCGGGGAGGGGGTTGAATGCCGACGTGTCGGGAGGTCGTCCGCCTCCTTGCGACGGGGGTTGGGACCAGCGATTGGACCGTTCGTGCGCTCCTGTTGCGCCTGCATCTGTTGCTGTGCGGAGACTGTCGGCGGTACGCGCGGGAGATCGCGGCCCTGGGGCCCATGATTCGCGAGACCCTGACCGAGCCGCTCGACGCCGAGCGGCTGGCCGTGCTGGAGCGGGCCATTCTGAGCCACCGCGGTGACGATCGCCCGGTCTGACAGCAACGGTTTGCGCCCCGCTTCTTGGCACCCCGGAACTGCGACAAGGTGACGGGCGGCCCCTGAAGCAACTCTGGTCCAGACGCGGCCCCGGCGGAATCGGTAAAGAATCCATGAATCTCCCGTGAGGTTCCGTTTCTTGCCTTGACGAGGCGAAGCCGGATCGCGACCGTGTAAAACCGACCGGCCAGCCGGTCGGTTTGCTTCCGCCTCCGAAACGTTTGCCTGCGAGCGCGCCATGGCAGGTCTTGACGCCAAGTCAGCCCGCACCGCCGCCCGAATTCTCCGAGCGGCCCGCAGCCTGTTCCTGGCCCGCAGCGTCGCCGAGGTCACCACCGAGGACATCGCCCGGGCGGCGGGTGTCACCAAGGGCGGTCTCTACCACCACTTTCGCAGCAAGGAGCAACTCTACGTCACGATGTTGCTCGACGATCTGGCCAACAAGCGGGCCCTGTTCAGCCGGTCGGTCCTGATGGCTGGCACCTGCCGAGAGCGGTTGGCTCGGCTGACCGGGGACTTCCTGGCTCTGCCGGAGGAGGAGCGCCACTTCCTCCGCCTGGTGCGTCGGGACATCAACTTCTTCCGGGGCGATGACCGCGAGGCGATCGTGCGTGCCTACCAACACGCCCTGCCCGAGCAGGTCGAGGCCATCATCCGCGACGGGGTGGCGACCGGCGAGCTGGCGCCCGCCGATGGGCGCCTCGTCTCCTGGTCGTTCGTGGCCCTGGTCGAAATCATGATCGGCGACTACGCGGTCCGGCACGTCGGCGACGCGGCCGCCCGGCTCGATCAGGTCCTGCGACTCTTCTTCGACGGGGCCGCCGCGGCCCCAGCGGGGGTTCGATGACGATGCGGGCCGTCTTTCCCGAATGGCGTGACAAGAGCCTCGACGAGGCCCTCCTCGAGTGCCGGGAACTGGTCGAGTCGCCCGACTATCTGCCGGTGGCTCGGTGGCGCGAGCAGGGCGGCAAAGTGGGCGGTCACTTCCAGGTCTACTTCCCCGAGGAAATCATCCACGCCGCCGGGATGCTGCCGGTCAAGCTGCGAGGGGCGCCGCACGAGCCGAGTCGGGCCGAGTCGCACTTCGGGTCGTACCTCTGCTCGATCCTCAAGACCTCGCTCGAACTGGCGCTGAGCGGGAAGGTCGAACTCGACCTGTTCGTGTCGCACCCGATCTGCGACGCCGCCCGCAATCTGGCCGCCATCTGGGGTCGGAACTTCACCTATCCCTGCCAGATCCTCTACCTCCCGCAAAACCCCAACTCCTCCGGCAGCATCCCCTGGCTTCGTCACGAGTACGATCGGGTCCGACGGACGGTCGAGGCGGTGGCCGGCCGGCCGGTCGGCGACGACGATCTCCGTCGGTCGGTGGCGGTGTTCAACACCAATCGCCGGCTCCTCCGGGAGGTGTACCAGATCAAGCGCGACACCCCGTGGCTGTTGGCGGCGGAGGATGCGTACGCGTTGACCGCGCTGGCCGGCATGTTGCCCCGCGAGGAGCACAACGACCTGCTCGCCACGCTGCTGCCCCGGATCCGGGCCCGCCAAACTCGACCGGAGGATCGCAGCCGGGTCGTGTTCGAGGGCGGCTTCTGCGAGCAGCCCCCCTTCGATCTCATCCGGATGCTGGGCCGGAGCGTGTATCTCGTCGACGACGACCTCCTGATCGGGCTCCGCTGGATCCGCGACGACGTGGCCCTGGACGGCGACCCGCTCCACAACCTGGCGTTCGCCTACTGCGAGCAGTCGAGCTACAGCCCGGTCCAGCACGATCTCCGGAAGCCGAAGGAGGCGATGATCCTCGACCGGGTCCGGGCCGCCCGGGCCGACGCGGTCATCCTGGCCGCGGCCAAGATGTGTGAACCCGGGCTCGAGGAACAGGTGACCTACGTCCGCGCGCTCGAGGAAGCCGGGGTGGCCCACTTCGTGACCGAGTTCGAGGAGAACATGACGTCGTTCGAGCAGTTGACGCTCCAGCTCGAGACTTTCACCGAGAATCTTCTCTTCACCTGAGGCGACGACCATGACGGCCACTGTTCCCTCGAGCCTGCCGGGCCGCGGCAACCGGGACGGCGCCGAGCTGTTCCGGCGCTGGTTCGCCGAACTCGACGAGGTCGCCGCCCGCGGCGGCCCGGCCGCGTACGTGTTCGTGATGGGTAGCCTCAACGAAGTGTTGAAGACGTTCGACCTGCCGGTGGTCTTTCCCGAGATCAACTCGCTGCAAACCGCGGTCCGTCGGGTGGCGCACGAGTACCTGGCGGTGGCCGAGGACCATGGCTACTCACCCGACATCTGTGGCTACGTCAAGGCCGACGTCGCGACCCAGCTGCGGGGTGGGCAACACCCGATGGGGCGGATTCCGAAGCCGGCGCTCTCGGTGCTCACCAACGCCTGCAACACCTACGTGAAGTGGGCGGAGATCTGGGAGCGGATGCACCACACGCCGATGGTCACCATCGACGTGCCCGGGACCCGGCAAGGCGGCGATCGGACCGCCCGGGGCGACGGCGACTTCGAGGCGGACCGGCGCTACGTCGAGACCCAGGTGCTGGAACTGATCGCGCTGTGCGAAAAGCTGACCGGGAAGCGGTTCGACATCGATCGGTTCCGGGAGGTGCTGACGCACGCCAACACCATGAGCCGGTGCTGGGCCCGGCTGCTGGAACTCAACCGGGCCCGGCCCGCCGTGATGAACGCGCTGACCGACGGCACGATCTATCTCGGCGTCGCCAACGGATTCCGCGGCTCGGCCGAGGGCGCCCGGTACTTCGAGGACCTGGTGGAGGAGATGGAGTACAAGGTGGCGCAGGGTATCGGGACCAGCACCGAGGAGCGGTACCGGCTGATCTTCGTCGGGGTGCCGTGTTATCCGATCTTCCGCCGGTTCAACGAGCTGTTCACGGACTGGGGCGGGGTCTTCGTCAATTCGACCTACCTGTGGTTCGCGTCCGGGGGCGCCAACCGTGGCTTCCAGTACGACCTGGCCAACCCGATCGCGAGCCTGGCCGAGGGTCTGTTGGTGAGCGTGCGGGACGCGATGGACTCCATGTTCCACCAGGATCTGGTGGTGGCGGAGATGTACCGCGACTGCCAGGCCGACGGCGTCATCTACCATCCGATCAAGAGCTGCCGCACGGTCTCGACCGGTCTGGCCGACGGACGACGGCATCTCACGGAGCGGCACGGGATCCCCAGCTTGTTCATCGAATCCGACATGATGGACCGTCGGGTCGTCTCGGAAGCCCAGATGAAGAATCGGATCGACGCGTTCTTCGAGGGGCTCGGGTCTCGGCGCCGGCACGGCGGTGCCGGCGTCACCAACTGAGGTGGCCATATGGCATACGCGGCGGGGGTGGACGTCGGTTCGACCCAGACCAAGGCCGTCATCATCGACGAGGATCTCCGGATCGTGGGGCGGGCGCTGCTCGACACCGGCGCCAACGTCGTCAAGGCCGCCGAGGACGCCTACCTGACCGCGCTCCGGGAGCACGGGATCGAGGAGCGCGAGGTGGAGTTCGTGGTCGGCACCGGGTACGGCCGCTACCGAGTGACCTTCGGCAACACCCAGGTGACCGAAATCAGCTGCCACGGTCGGGGCGCGGTGCACATGTTCCCGAACACCCGCACCGTGGTCGACATGGGCGGGCAGGACACCAAGGCCATCCGGGTCGCCGCGGACGGGCAGATCCTCGACTTCTGCATGAACGACAAATGCGCCGCCGGCACCGGTCGGTTCCTGGGCGCCGCGGCGGCCGCGTTGGGACTCCCGCTGGCCGATCTGGGGCCGATGTCGCTTCGGTCGGACAAGCCGGTCAAGATCTCCACGACCTGCACGGTGTTCGCCGAGTCCGAGGTGCTCGCCTGGATCGGGAAGGGCAAGAAGATCGACGACATCCTCCGGGGGGTGCACGTCTCGATCGCCTCCCGCTCGGTGGCGTTGCTCCGGCGGGTCGGGATCGAGGACGAGGTCACCTTCACCGGCGGCGTGTCGCGGAACCTCGGGATGGTCCGGGCCATCGAGGAGCGGCTTGGCAAGACGCTCAACTACAGCGAGGACAGCCACTTCATGGGCGCGCTCGGCGCGGCGCTGTTCGCCATGGACCACGTGCGGGCCGGGCGCGCCCCGGTCCGGGAGCCGGAGGTGGCGGGATGACGGTCACGGCGGGGATCGACGTCGGGTCGACGTACACCAAGGTCGTCATTCAGGCGAGCGACGGCACCACCCTGGCGCGGGCCGCGGCACCGACCGGGTTCCGGCTCCGCGAGGTCGCGTCCGACACCTACGATCGCGCCTTGGCCGAGGCCGGCCTGACCCGGTCGGATATCCGGTACGTCATCGCCACCGGGATCGGTCGCCATCAGGTGGACTTCAAGGACACCCAGGTGACGGATCTGACGGCGTCGAGCCGGGGCGCGCTCCACCTGTTCCCGCGGACCCGGACCATCCTCGACATCGGGGGGCAGACGATGAAGGCCACCCGGATCAACGAGCTAGGACAGGTCGTGTCGTTCCGCCTCAACGACAAGTGTGCCGCCGGCACCGGCGCCTTCCTCGAGAAGACGGCCCGGTACATGGGGTACGCCGTCGCCGAGATCGGCCCGCTGATGGCCACGTCCAAGGAGCCGGTGCCGATCTCGGGCGTCTGCGCGGTCTTTGCCGAGTCCGAGGTCATCAATCACTTGTCCCTGGGGACCCCGCCGGCCGACATCATGCAGGGCGCGGTCGAGTCGCTCACCAGCCGCTCGATCCAGCTGATCAAGCGGGCCGGCCCGGAGCCGGAGTACACCCTGATCGGCGGGATCATGCGGTTCGAGACGATGGCCCGCTCGATCGCCCGGTCCCTCAAGGCGGACGTCAACGTGCCGCCGCCCGACGTGGTCCAGTTCGTGGCCGCCCTGGGGTGCGGGATCCTGGGTCACCGCCGCCTGGCCAAGACGGCGGCCGCCGCCGGAGCCGTGCTGGCGTGACCGATCCGGTCCCGATCTCGCCCCGGGCCAGCGGGTCGTGCGACGGCGCCGCCGAGGGCGGCGGGCCCGACCCGGCGGGCTGGGTCCGCCGTACCGTGGCCGACCGCTACCGCCTCCAGGAACTCGCCGAGGCGTATCGGGGACTCGGATTCGAGACCCGGATCGTCGCCGTGAGCGCCGATCGAGTCGCCGACCACTGCCGCGACTGTTTCCTCAACACGGCCTGCCTGGCGCTGGATATCCGGCCGGCCGGCCCTCCACCAGCAGCCGGAGCCACGTGATCGCCATGGATCGTCATTTCGCCCCCAAGCCCGCCGCGAGCTTCGATTTCAAGGACATCCTCTACCGGAAAGAGGGTTCCGTCGCGCGGATCACCATCAACCGACCCGAAGCCTACAACTGCTACCGCACGGCCACTCTCGAGGAACTGATCACCGCGTTCGACGATGCCTCGGCCGACGATCAGGTGGCGGTCATCGTGTACACCGGCGCGGGCGACAAGGCATTCTGCACCGGGGGCGACGTCAAGGAATACGCGGCGCTCTACACCCAGCGGCCGCGCGACTACTTCAAGTACATGGGGCTGTTCAGCAAGTATCTCGAGAGCATCCTCCGGACCGGGAAGGTGGTCATCGCCCGGATCAACGGGGCGGCGGTCGGTGGTGGCAACGAGTCGCAGTTGGCCTGCGACCTGGCGGTGATGGCCGACGATACCTACCTGGGCCAGGTCGGCACCGGGGTGGGGAGCGTGGCCGCCGGCGGCGCGACCCAGTGGCTCTCGGTCCACGTCGGCGACCGGCGGGCTCGCGAGATGCTGTTCCTGAACCCGCGGATTCCTGCGGCCAAGGCCCTGGAGTGGGGCCTGGTCAACCGGGTGGTGCCCCGGGAGCGGCTCGACGCGGAAGTCGACTCGCTGGTCGAGCAGCTGCTCGACAAGTTTTCCGAGTGCACCCGGTACACCAAGGCCCAGGTCAACTACTGGAAGGAAACCTCGTGGTACGCCACCGTGGGTCACGCCCGCGATTGGCTGTCGACCCATTTCACGACCCTGGAGCCGTACGAGGGGATGCGCGCCTTCGTCGAGAAGCGGAAGCCGGACTATCGGGGGCTTCGCCAGAAGGCCGCGGCGGGCGGCAGCAGCGAGTTCCTCTGGGGTCCCTATCGGCACACTTGCGGGCGGTGTGGAGCAAGCGGGATTCCGGCCGAGTTCACCTACTGCGGCAAGTGCGGCGCGCCGCTGGCGGGATGAGGGCATGAGCGGCGGACGAGTCGACTATCGGGTCCAGGGCGCGGTCGGGTACCTCACCCTCGACGCCCCGCCGCACAACATCCTGACCGGTGCGCTGATGACCCAATGCGCCGAGGCCCTGGATCGGGCCGCCGCCGACCGCACCCTGGTCGCGGTGGCCGTCGGCGCGAACGGGACCGCGTTCTCCGCCGGCGCGGATGTCGGTGAACACCGACCCGAGAACGCGCCAGCGATGATCGCGGCGTTCAGCGCCCTGTTCGACCGGCTGGGATCGCTGGACCTGCCGATCGTCATGGCGGTGGACGGGGCGGCCTTGGGCGCCGGGTTCGAGCTGGCCCTGATGGCCGATGTGCTGATCGCCACGCCGCGGGCCCGGTTTGGCCAACCGGAGATTCGGCTCGGGTTCTTCGCGCCCGTGGGAGTGGCCTGGCTGGCGCAGCGCGTCGGGTTGGGGCGCGCGGTCGAGTTGACCAGCACGGGACGAACCTGTTCGGCGGCCGAGATGGAGGCGATGGGTCTGGTGTCGGCGATCGTCGAGCCCGACGGGCTGGCGGCCCGGGTCGAAGCGGTGCTGGACGATTGCCGGCGGGCCAGTCCGGCGGTGATGCGGCTCAACGTCGGATGCCTTCGGCGGCTCCAGGGGCGACCGTTCGCCGAGGCGCACCGCGAGGCGGAGCGGGTCTTTCTGGACGAGCTGATGCGGCTCGATGATGTCAGGGAAGGGATCGCGTCGTTCTACGACAAACGACGGCCGGCCTGGGGCAATCGCTAGCCGGGCGGGAGCGAGGCACGCAATGAGAGTCCTGATCCTGGGTGCGGGTGCGCTGGGCGGCTACGTGGGCGCCTGCCTGTCGCGGGCCGGCGTGGACGTGGCGCTGCTCGATCCCAACGTGGCCCGGGCCCGATTGCTCACGGACCAGGGGTTGTTGATATCCCAGGCGGGCGAACCGGAGGTTCGGGTGCCGGTCCGGGTGGTCACGAGCGTCGCCGGCGAGGCGCCGTTCGACCTGGTGTTCATCGCGGTCAAGACCTACCAGACGGAGCCCGCGGTGCGGGAGGGGCTGCCGGCGACCCATCCCGGAACCCGCTTCCTCTCGATGCAGAACGGGATCGGGAACGCCGAGCGAATCGCCGAGCTGGTCGGACCCGAGCGGGTCCTCTGCGGGATCACCTATCACAGCGTTCAGCACGCCGGGCCCGGGCGGTTGCGGTACCGCAAGGGCGTCAAGCCGATCCAGATCGCGCCGCTCGCCGGCGCCGTGACCGCGGACATCGAGGCCATTGGCCGGCTCTTCGCCGCGAGCGGCCTGGAAACCGACATCGTGACCCGGATCGACCATGTGGTGTGGCAGAAGCTGCTCCATAACGCGGTCATCAACCCGGTGTCCGCCCTGACCGGGCTGTCGTGTCGCGAGATCCTCGGCGACGAGGATCTGCTGGCGTTCATGCGGGACCTGGCGGACGAGATTCTGGCGGTGATGCGGGCCCGCGGCGTCCCGATCGTCGACGAGGCCGACCCGTTTCGACCCTTGATGGGCTCGCTCACCGCGCTCGGCAACAACCGGCCGTCGATGTGGCAGGATCTGGCGCGCGGCCGGCGGACCGAGGTCGACGCGATCAACGGCGCGGTCGTCGGGGAGGCCGCGCGCCTCGGTCTCGGCGCTCCGCATAACGCGGCGCTGGTCCGGTTCATCCACTCCCGGGAGCGGCACACGTTCCTGCGGAGCCAGCGGATCGCGCGGGAGGCGGCGGCACGGACCGTTCCCGCGGAGCGACCGAGCCCCGCATCCGGCGGGACGCGGGTGCCGGCCTTTGCCCGCGGGTCCGGCGGCGGGATGCGCCCGAGTGGCCCCCCGCTCGAGAGCACTCGCAAGCTCAAGGAACTGGTCGGCGACTACTACCGCGATCTGGCCGCCGCGGGGGCCGATCCGGCCCGCAAGGTGGCGTGCTGCACCAGCCTCGGCCCGGTCGAGATCCTGCGGGGCCTCGACCTGGTGCCCTATCTGCCGGAGAACCATGCCGCGTTGATCGCGGCCAGCCGGCAGGGCGGTCCCTACCTCAGCAAGGCGGCCGCGCTCGGGTTTTCCCAGCTCTCCAATTCGGCGATGCGCCTCGACCTCGGGGCCCTGGTTAGCGGAGACAGCCCGCTGCAACGGGCGCACGGCGTGGCGCCGCCGCGACCGGACGTGGTCGTCTACAGCACCAACACGGGACGGGCCCTGATCGACTGGTTCCGCTTCTACGGCCGGCATTTCGAGGTCCCGGTCGTCGGCCTCAATCCGCCGGCGGAACTCGATCTGCTCGAACGGATCGATGAGCAGGCGGCCGTGCACCAGGTACTCCGGTTGGTCGAGCGCCTCGAGCGGATCGCGGGTCGGACGCTCGACCTCGATCGGCTGAGCGAGATCGTGAGCCTCACCGGCGAAGCCGCCAGCCTCTGGAACGAGGTGCTCGACCGGGCTCGGGCGGCGCCGGCTCCGCTGACCTTCTTCGACACGCTGGTGCACGTCGCGCCGATGGTGCTGCTCCGGGGGACGCCGGAGGCGGTGGCCTACTATCGGATGCTGCGGGACGAGGTGGACGATCGGTTGGCCCGGGGGGTGGGCGCGGTGACGCCGGAAAGGCGCCGTTGGTACTGGGACGGGCCGCCGCTCTGGTGCGCGCTCCGCCCGCTCTCGAAGTACTTGGAGGAGCGGGGCGTCGCGGTGGTGGCCTCGACGTTCTGCGAGTCGTTCGTGCTCCGGGGCCTCGACGCGGACGATCCGGTCGCCAGCCTCGCCAGGACGTACGCGGAGGTGTTCGCCAATCGGTCCGACGAGTTCCAGCTTGGCTTCCTGGCGGCGCAACTGGATGAGCACGGGATCGATCTGGCCGTTCTCCATGATTGCCGCACCGCGCCCCAGACCAGCCACGTCCGGTACGGTCTGGCCCGCCGGCTGCAACGGCGAACCGGCGTGCCGGCCGCGGTGGTCGAGGCCGATTCGCACGACGAGCGACTCTTCTCCCTCGATCGATTCCGCGCGATGGTGGAGGACACGACGCCCGCCAACGTCCTCGTCGGGGCCGGGCAGCAGGAGGGATCCGATGGCGACCACTGAGCTGGGCCTGGTCACGGCCGGGGTGGACGTCGGCACCGAGTACGTGAAGGCGGTGGTCGTCGCGGAGGATCGACGGATCCTGGGCCGGGCGTCGGTGCCGACGCGGGGATACTTCCAGGACCGCGCCTACGAGGCGCTGAGGGCGGCCCTCGAGGACGCGCGCGCGGGCGAGGCGGATCTGGCCGTGATCGGCGCCACCGGGTTCGCCCCGGACCGGGTACCTCACGCCGCGACGCGGTTGGCCGAGTCGGTCTGTCACGCGGCGGGAGCCTGGCACCACGTCCGCGGGCGCATGACGCTGGTGGTCCTCGGGGGTCACGAACCGCAGGTCATCGCGGTCGGATCGGATGGAACCCCACGGAACATCCAGCGGGTTCGGCGGTGCGCGGTCGGGGTCGGCAGTTTCCTGATGTTCGCCGCCCGGCACCTCGACGTTCATCCGACCCGATTGCAGGACCTGGCCTCGGCGGCCACGGCGGCGGCGTCGGTCAGCAGCTACTGCTCGGTGTTCTCCGGAACCGGGATCCTCGAGCGGCTCCGGGACGGGGCCAGCCTCGAGGACGTGGCGCTGGGGTCGATGCGGTCGATCGCCGAGCGGGTGGTCGAAATTGGCGACCTGGATCCCCCGGTCGTCGCCGCCGGCGGCGTGGCCGAGTATTTCCCGGGCGTGCTCCGCGCCATCGAATCCCTGGCCGGGGTGTCCGTGGTGGCGGCCCCCGATCCGATCTACACCGCCGCCCATGGCGCGGCGCTCCTGGTGAGGCCCTCATGACCCAATTGGCCAGCGCCGCCGCCCTCAAGTCCGTGATGGCGAACTACTTTTCCGCGCTGGGCCAGGCCGCCCGGGACCGGTCGGCCCCGGTGGCCTGGTGCACCAGCGTGGGTCCCGCCGAGTTGCTCCGCGCCCTGGGCTTTCAGGTGTTTTTCCCGGAGAACCATGCCGCCATGCTCGGTGCCTCCCGCCGGGCCAACCACGTCATGCCGCGGGCGCACGCCCTGGGGTACAGTCAGGACATCTGTTCCTATCTGACCAGCGACATCGGGGCCTTTCGGGCTGGGGAGACGCCGCTGGCCACCTATGGGCTGACCGAGGTGCCGAAGGCCGATGTGCTGGTCTTCAACACCAATCAGTGTCGCGACGTGCGCGACTGGTTCGAGTGGTACGGCCGGCGGTGGGGAGTCCCGGTGGTCGGCGTCCGCTCGCCCCGTTATGTCGACGAGGTCCGCGAGGCCGACGTCGACGGAGTGACGGTTCAGCTGGAGGCGTTGGTGGCGCCGCTCGAGCAGGTGGCCGGCCGGCGCCTCGACCCAACCGCGCTGTCCGAGGCGGTGCGGTTGTCCCGCCGGCTCTCCGACCTCTGGGGTGCCTGCCTCGACACGGCCACGCACCGGCCCGCGCCCCTGACCTTCTTCGACGGCACGGTCCACATGGGGCCAGCGGTGGTGCTGCGGGGTGCGCCCGAGGCCTGCGACTATTACGAGGTCCTGCTCGAGGAACTCGAGTCGCGGGCCGGGGCTCGGCACGCGGCCATTCCCGGTGAAGCCTTCCGGGTCTTCTGGGACGGGATGCCCATCTGGGGCCGGCTCCGGGCGCTGGGGAGCCTGTTCGAGGAGTTCCACACGGCGGTGGTGGCCTCCACGTACTGCAACAGCTGGGTCTTTGCCGCCCTCGACCCGGCGGAGCCGTTCCGGTCGATGGCCCGGGCGTCGCTGGAGCTGTTCATCGTCCGGTCCGAGGAGCCCAAGGAGCGCTATCTCGAACGGATGGCCCGTTTCTATCAGGTCGATGGGCTGATCTTCCACGACTGCCGAACCTGCCCCAACAACTCCAACACGCGGTACGGGATGCCCCAGCGGCTGGGCGATCGGTTGGGCCTGCCGACCCTGGTGCTGGACGGGGACGTCAACGACCTGCGCTGTTTTTCGGACGAGCAGGCCCGCACCAATGTCGAGGGTTTCGTGGAACTGCTGGCCGACCGGGGAGCGACCGCGCGAGGGTCACGATGAGCTACTTCGCCGGCGTGGACGTCGGGTCCTGGAACACCAAGGCCGCGGTCATCGACGAGCAGGCCCGGGTCCTCGGGACCGCCGTGGTCCGAAGCGGCGCCGATCTCGCCGCGGCCGCCCGATCGGCGCTCGATCTCGCGGTGGGGGCCGCTGACCTGAGTTCGAGTCGGATCGCGGCCACCTGGTCGACCGGGTTCGGGCGCGGATCGGTTCCGTTCGCCGGCGGATCCCGCACCGAACTCGACTGCCATGCCCGGGGCGTCGCGCATTACGTGCCGGGTCCGAGTACCGTGGTCGATCTCGGTGGCCAGGATGCCAAGGTCATTCGGATCGGTCCCGACGGTCGGCGCCTGGCGCACCGGATGAACCGCAAATGCGCCGCGGGCACCGGGAGTTTCCTGGAGGAGATCGCGCTTCGCCTCGATACCCCGATCGGGCAGCTCGACGAGTTGGCGCAGACGGCCACCGAGGCGCTCGAATTGGGGAGTTTCTGCACGGTCTTCGCCGGCACCGAGATGCTGAGTCTGATCCGAGCGGGCAAGCGACCCGGCGACCTGGCCCAGGCGGCCTATCGCTCGCTGATCAAGCGCGTCATCGAAATGGACGTGCTTCAGGGCACCGTGGTGGCGACCGGTGGGGTCTTTGGCCACCATCCCACCATGGTTCGGCTGCTCGAGCAGCAGCTGGGCCGGGCCGTGGTGGTGCCGCCGCATCCGCAGGAGATGGGCGCGTTCGGCGCGGCCCTGGCGGCGCGCGACGGGGCCGCGTCGGTCGAGGTGGTGGCCGGACCCGGGAGCGATGGCGATGACGCCGCCCTCTGAGCGGGCCGCCCACGCGGCGGCGGTGATTCGGGAGGATCGGATCCTTCGTTGCGGCACGGCGTGCCCGGGCGCGCCGGAGTCCCTGGGAGGGTTGCTGCGGCGACAGGTCGCCCGTCTGGGCGGCCGCCCGATGTTTCAGGAGATGGGATCGTCCGGATGGCGCGGGACCTCGTGGTCGGAGTTCGCCGCCCGGGTGGCGGGCACCGCCGGTTGGTTGGAGGATGTCGGCGTCGAGGTGGGAGACCGGGTGGTGGCGGTGTCCGGCAACCGGGGCGAGATGTTGGTGGCCGAGTTCGCGGCCGCGGCGTTGGGCGCGATCCATGTTCCGATCTTCGCGGGATACTCGGCGGACCAGACCCGTGCGCTGGTCGAGCAGGCCGCGCCGACCGTTCTGCTGGTGGCCGAGCCGGGTCAGCTCGCGCGGACCGGGGTTCCGGGGTCGGTCCGCGCGGTGGCCAGTTTCGATCCGCCGCGGAGTGGGAGGGCGGACGGAGTCCCGGTGTCGGCGTTCGCGGAGGTGGCGGTGGCGGCGCCCCGCGGCACCACCGCGGTCTGGCTGGATCGGGCCGCTGGGGTCGATCCGTTCACGCCGTCTCTGATGCTCTACACCTCGGGCACCACCGGGCTCAACAAGGGCGTCCTGCTCACCCACGACAACCTGTTGTCGCAGCAGCGCGCGCTGTCGGCGGGCGTCTGGCGGGTGACCCCCGAGGATCGGTTCCTCTCGTACCTCCCGTGGCACCACAGCTTCGGCGGGAACTTCGAGAAGTTCGCGGCCCTGGCCAACGGCGCGCTGCTGGCGATCGACGACAGCCACGGTCGCGACTTTCCCCGGCTGCTCGCCAACTGGCTGGCGGTCCGACCCACGGTCTACTTCAGCGTGCCGAAGCTGTTCCAGCAGCTGGTCAGCCACGTGGAGACCCACCCGGACGACGAGGTCCCGATCTTCCGCAGCGGCCTGCGGTTCGTCTTCACGGCGGCCGCGCCCCTTCCGGGTCACCTGTCGGCGTTCTTCGCGGCTCGGCGGATCCCGGTGCAGGAGGGGTGGGGGCTGACGGAAACCTCGCCGTGCTGCACCGTCACCGACCCCACCGAGGAACGCGACCAGGCCGGGGTCGTCGGCTATCCGATCCCCGGCGTCACGATCCGGCTGGCGCCCGATGGCGAGATCCTGGTGCGAGGGCCCAACGTCATGCCGGGGTATTTCCGGAATCCCGAGGCGACGGCCAGGGCGCTCCCCGGCGACGGATGGTTCCACACGGGGGATCTGGGCGAGTTCGTCGGCTCGGCCCTGAAGCTGGTGACCCGGAAGGATCGGGTGTTCAAGCTGCTCAACGCGGAGAAGGTCGTGCCCACGACGCTCGAGCAGCAACTCGCCGGCCGGAACCCCTACATCCGCCACATCATCGTGGCGGGCGAGGGACGGGACACGCTGAGCGCCCTGATCTTTCCGGACTTCTTCCGGATCGAGCAGGAATTCGGGGCCGACCGCGAGCACGCGGAGCGGACCGTCAAGGCCTCCCTGCGGGAAACGCTGCTTGAATTCAATCGGGAGCATCCGATCAAGTACGAACGGATCCAGGCCTTTGCCGTGGTGAGCCGGGAGTTATCGGTGGAGAATCAGGAACTCACCCCGAGCCTCAAGCTCCGGTTCCGCAACGTGCTGGAGTCGTCGCGCGACTACCTCGAGGCCATCTATCAGCCGACGGTCGACTGCGACTGCCGCTTCCTCCGGAAGGTGATGCGGCTCGCGCCCGACGATCGGCGCTGCTTCATGGGGCTCGATCGGACCCTCGATCGGTGCCACGACTGTGCGGGATTCGTGTTCGACGACGCCGACACCGCGCCGGCGGGAGACCTTCGATGACCGATCGCTACACCGCCTGGGCGATGACCGCGCCCGGCCGTCCGTTGGAACGCATCGTCCGCGAGCTGGTGCCACCCGGGCCGGGCGAGGCCCTGGTCGAGGTGTCCGGCTGCGGGGTCTGCCACACCGACCTGTCCTTTCTCCATCAGGGCGTGCGGACCCGCAAGGCGTTGCCCCTGGTCCTGGGACACGAGGTGAGCGGCACGGTCCGGGCGGTCGGGACCGGGGTCGACGGCGGGTTGGTTGGCCGGCCGGTCATCGTCCCGGCCGTGTTGCCCTGCGGCGAGTGCGATCTGTGCCGGGCCGACCTCCGCTCGATTTGCCGGAAGCAGATCATGCCGGGCAACGATCGCGACGGCGGCTTCGCGTCGCACCTGACCGTGCCGGCGCGCTACCTCTGTCCGGTGCCCGCCAAGGTTCTCGACGACCACGCGCTGTGGGAGCTTGCCGTGGTCTCCGACGCGGTCGCCACTCCATTTCAGGCGGTGGCCCGCGCCGGCGTCCGGCCCGGCGACCTGGCGGTGGTGGTGGGTACCGGCGGGATCGGGCTGCACGCGGTGCAGATCGCGGCGGCGGCCGGCGCCCGGGTCATCGCGCTCGACGTCGATCCCGACAAGCTGGCTCAGGCGGCGACGGCCGGCGCGCTGGCGACGATTGCCGTCGGCGGGGTTCCGATCAAGGAACTCCGGCAGAGGGTTCGGGCCGCGGCGGAAGCCCTGGGTGCCCCGCCCCACCGCTGGAAGATCTTCGAGACGTCCGGGACCAAGCCTGGTCAGGAGACGGCCTACGCCCTCCTGGGGTACGGCGCGTCGCTGGCGGTGGTGGGCTTCACCATGGACAAGGTGGAGATCTGCCTCTCCAATCTGATGGCGTTCGACGCCGTCGCGCGGGGCAACTGGGGGGCCGATCCGTTGGTCTATCCCGAGTTGCTCGATTGGATCGGCGCCGGGCGGGTCAGGGTCAAGCCCTTCGTCGAACGCTTTCCGCTGGAACAGATCAACGAGGTCTTCGATCGGGCCCACCACGGCGGGCTGGCCCGGCGGGCCGTTCTCGTCCCTTGAGAGGTAGACCATGGAGCCGGTTGCCGTCCTGATGAACGAACACCGAACCATCGAACGCGTGTTGGACGCGGTCGAGCGGGCCGCCGCTTACCTCGTGCGCGGCGGGTCGGTTCGGCCGGCGTTCTTTACCGAGGCGATCACCTTCCTGAAGGGCTTCGCGGACGGGCGCCATCACCACAAGGAGGAGGAACTACTGTTTCCCGCCCTGGTGGAGGCCGGCCTTCCGCGCGAGGCCGGGCCGGTGGCCGTGATGCTCGACGAACACGTCCACGGTCGAGCCTTGATCGCCGCCATGGCCGATGGCGCCCGCCGGCTGGCCGACGGCGACGCCGGCGCGGCCCGGGCGCTGTCCGAGGCCAGCCAGGCCTACGTCGAGCTGCTCCGCGACCACATCATGAAGGAAGATCACGTCCTCTTTCCGATGGCCGCCCGGATGGTCACGGGCGCCGCCGCCACGACGCTCGCGGCCGACTTCTCCCGGGCGCAGGCGGACGAGGCGGTGGCGGAACTCCGCGATCGCTTCGCGGTGCTCGCCGATGATCTTGCTCGAGAGGCCGCCGCGCTCGGCTGACCGGGAGACGCCGCCATGACCCCGCGGGAATCGCTGTCCTTCGTCGTGAATGGCGAGCGGGTCGAGGTGCCGGTGGCTTCGGCCGACACCCTCCTGGAAGTGCTCCGCTATCACCTCGGCCTGACCGGGACGAAGCAGGGGTGCGACAAGGGGGACTGCGGGGCCTGCACGGTTCTGGTCGACGGCCGGCCGATTCTGGCCTGTTGCACCCTGGCGCGCGAGGTCGCCGACCGCGCCGTCACCACCATCGAGGGTCTGGCCGGCTCCGACGGCCCGTCCCGGCTGCAACGGGCCTTCGACCAGGCGGGCGCGCTCCAGTGCGGCTTCTGTCAACCGGGGATGATGCTGTCCGCCTCGGCGCTCCTGTCCCGCCACCCGCGCCCGACGACGGATCAGATCAAGGCGGCGTTGGCGGGCAACCTCTGTCGATGCACCGGTTACACCAAGATCGTGGCGGCCGTCGAGCTGGCGGCCTCGGACCCGCCCCTCGCCACCTCGGTGCAACTCGGGCCCGCGGCGGACGGTCGGATCATGGTCGGCGCCCCGGCGCGGAAGCCCGACGCGATCGCCAAGGCCACCGGCGCGGCCCGGTACGCCGACGACATCACGTTGCCGCGGATGGCCCACGGCGTCATTCTGCGCTCGCCTCACGCCCATGCCCGGATCGTCTCGATCGACGTGGGGCCGGCGCTGGCTCTCGAAGGCGTCTACGCGGCGATGACCGGCGAGGATCTCGCCATCACGTTCGGGATCATTCCCTGGACCCCGGATGAGACGGTGCTGGCTCGGGGAGTCGTCCGCTACGTTGGCGAGGGCGTCGCGGCGGTCGCCGCGCGCGACGAAGCCACGGCGCGGGTCGCGGCGGCCGCGATCCGGGTGGAGTATGAGCCCCTGCCGGCCGTGCTGTCGCCGGCGCACGCCATGGCCGACGGCGCGCCGCTCGTTCATACCCACGACTGGAAGGGGCGCCCGCGGGAGGACAACGTCTGCAAGGATGTGTCGCTCGAGTTCGGCGATGTCGACCAGGCCCTGGCGCGGGCCGCGGTGGTGGTCGAGGGCGAGTGGCATTACGGCGGTTCGACCCACGCCGCCATCGAGCCGCACTGCGCCGTGGCGAGCTGGGGGCCCGATGGCGACCTGACCGTCCATTCGTCGACTCAGGTCTCCCACTACCTCCATCGGGAACTGGCCAAGGTCCTCGAACTCGACCCGGCCCGGGTCCGGGTCATTGCCCCGACCGTCGGCGGCGCGTTCGGGGGCAAGTCGGAGCCGTTCGACCTGGAGTTCTGCGCCGCGTTCCTGGCCCGACGGGCCGGCCGGCCAGTCAAGATTCTCTACAGTCGGGAGGAGGTGTTCGCCGCTCATCGGGGCCGCCATCCCATGGACTTCAAGTTTTCCCTCGGGCTGGATGCCGACGGCCGGGTCGCGGCGGTCGATTCCGACGTGATCGTGGACGGGGGTGCCTATCACAGCTTCGGCCTGGTCACCACGTACTACGCGGGCCAGCTGCTGACCGGGCCGATCGGGTTCGGGACCTACCGATTCCGGTCCCGGCGGATCTACACCAACAAGCCGGCCTGCGGGCCGAAACGCGGCCATGGCTCGGTCCAGCCCCGGTTTCCGCTCGAGACCGCGTTGGACGAAGCCGCCCTGGCGCTGGGCCTCGATCCGATCGAGGTCCGGCGCCGCAACGCCCTCGGCAACGGCGCCACCACGATCAACGGCTTCCGGTTGGGCAGCTGCGGCATTCGCGAGTGCCTCGATCGGGTCGAGGCCGCGTCCGAATGGAAGCGCCGCTATCACGCCATGCCCCCGAATCGGGGCCTCGGCGTCGCGACCAGCATGTACATCAGCGGGACGGCCTATCCGATCTACCCGAACGAGATGCCGCAGTCCGGCGTGGTGGTTCGAGCCGACCGTTCCGGCCGCCTCACGGTGTTTTCCGGCACCAACGAGATCGGGCAGGGGAGCAGCGCCATGCTCGCCGCCGTCGTGGCCGAAGAGACGGGCGTGCCGGTCGAGCGGATCACGGTCGTCGCGGGCGACACCGAGCTGACCCCGGTCGACCTCGGGTCCTACAGCTCCCGGGTGACGCTGATGGCGGGCGAAGCTGCCCGACAGGCGGGCGCGGCGCTCGGTCGCGCCATGACCGAAGCACTGGCGGAACACGCCGGGGTCGGGCTCGATCAGGTCACCAGGGCATTGGGAACCTGGCACGCCGGCGGACGGCCGTACCCGACCGCCGACGTCCTGGTGCTGGCGGAGACCAAGTTCGGCACCCTGGCGACCACCGGAGGATTCCGAACCATCAGGGTCGGCGGCGACTACCGGGGGGGCACGATCGGGGCCTCGCCGGCGTATTCCGCCACCGCGCACGTGGCCGAAGTCGAGGTCGATCCCGACACGGGCGTCGTCGTCGTCGCCAAGATCTGGGCCGCCCACGATTGCGGCCGCGCGATCAGTCCGATCGCCGTCGAGGGTCAGATCGAGGGCTCGGTGTACATGGGCTTTTCCGAGGCGATGCTGGAGGGGTGGGAGTTTCGCGACAACGGCCTTCCCGTCGGGCCCAATCTGCTCGACTACCGGATCGCCACGATTCTCGATACCCCGGTCATCGAGGCGATGATCGTCGAGGAGCCCGATCCGAACGGTCCCTACGGGGCCAAGGAGGCGGGCGAAGGACCGCTCCATCCCGCCATCCCCGCCATCGCCAACGCGATTCGCCATGCCTGCGGGGCGCGGCTCCGGCACCTGCCGTTCACGCCGGAACGGGTCCTCGCGGCGATCCGCGCCGCGGCCGCCAACGCGGATCAGCGGCGATGATGCGACTGCCCGAGGTGAGGGTCCATGTCCCGGCCAGTCTGGCCGAGGCGGTGGCGTTGCACTCCCGTCATCCCGGGGCCCTCTACCTGGCGGGCGGCACCGATTTGATCCCGAACCTGAAGCACCGCCTCTACGACACGAGCGACCTGATCAGCCTGTCGCGGATCCTGCCCGTCGGCGTGGCGGTGGCCGACGGCGAGGTGTCGCTGGGGGCGGGATCGCTGCTCGTCGATCTGATCGAGGATCCCGCGCTCCGGACTCACCTGCCGGCCCTGGCCGAGGCCCTGGCCCTGGTGGCGGGCCCGTTGCACCGCAATCGGGCCACCCTGGGCGGGAACGTCATGCTCGACACCCGCTGTCTCTACTACAATCAGACGCCGGCGTGGCGAGCGGCGTTGGGCCATTGCCTGAAGAAGGATGGCGACTTCTGCCACGTGATCGGATCCGGCAAGCGGTGCGTCGCGGCGCGCGCCAACGACTCGGCCCCGCTGTTGATGGCGCTCGACGCCCAACTCGACTTCCTGACGGCCGCGGGACCCCTGGTCGTTCCCATCCGCCGGCTCTACGCGATCGACGGGCGCTTCCCGGGCCATTGCCACACGCCGCCGTCCGCGCTGCTGACCGGGATCCGGGTTCCCGCGCCGCGTGGCCTCCGACGGGCGACCTACCGCAAGGTCCGCCGCCGCGCCGCCATCGACTTTCCCCAGCTGGGCGTGGCCGTCGCGCTGGAGCAGGACGAGGTCGGCCGCACGGCCAGCCTCGTCGTGGTGCTGGGTGCCCTGATGCCGGAGCCGCGGCTGGTCAAGCAACTCGATTTCGCGCTCGGTCGCGGGCTGGATGACACGGTGATCGACCGGGTCGCGGCGGTGGCGGCCGAACAGGCGCATCCGCAGGAGTCGATCCATGGCTCATCCGACTGGCGCAAGGAGGTGACGGCGGTGGAGACCCGACGGGCGCTCCACTCGCTTCGAGTCCCGATCGGACGATAGCGGAGGCTAGCCCTGGCGGGTCGGGCGAAAGGCCGTTGGCGCGACTCGGATCAGCAGGGCGGCGCCGAACCACACCGTCAGACAACCGCCGGCCAGCAGGAGGATTCCCTGTGACGTCGCCAACCACGGCGGCAGGACGTAGGTCGCGTCGGGGCCAAGTCCGGCGCGAGTCAGGGCCGTGGCCAGGCCCGCCACATGAAGCCACCCCACCAGCACCGCCACCCCGACGTTGAGGCCGAGAATCGCGTGGCGAAGCATGGCTGGATCGGGCCCGGCTCGGCCGGTTTCCCGTCCGGTCGTCTCGGCGAGGATCCAGACGATCGCGCCGAGCAGGATCATGGTGTCGATCCCGATGGTCGCCCCCATCGCGTGCCCGGTCACCAGATAGGTGCCATGAACGAGCGCGTTGACGGGCGGGATCGAGATCAGGATAGCGGTCGCCAGGATCACGGTCGTCCACCACTTGGCCGCGGCAAAGGCGGTCGTCACCGGGCTCAGCCCTCCTCGGTGATCGCGCGTCACCCGCCAGAGGTCGAGCACCGCTCTGGCCAGCACGATGATTTCGGTCATGCTGACCACGAACGAGATCCAGTGGACCAACGGGCGCTGGGGCAGGTGGTAGGTGTGATGTCCGAAGTTGGTGAACGAGTTGAGCAGCCCGACGCCAAGGAGAGCGTACGCGGTGCCGGACCGGGCGTAGCGGTCGTCGCCGGACAGGGTCACGGTGGCGTAGCTCAGCGATCCGTAGACGAACAGGTTATAGCTCCCGACCAGGGTTCCGGTCGCCTTCCACTGAATCTGGAGGTCGCGGATCGGGTCGGCGAAGATGCCGGGGATCAGGTACGCGTGCTGCTCCGCGAAGGTGACGAGGAAGAAGAGGAATCCGACCCCCCACATGGTGACGTATACGGGTTCGGACCAGAAGGTGGGCGCGACGACCCGAAAGAAATTGACGACGTAGCAGAGCCACCCGACCACGATGAGCGCCGAAAGGGCCGGATGGAAGCCGAGGTACTCGCGGCCGGTCCCGATCCGAAAGAGCAGCGTCACCAGGATGCCGAGACCCGCCGCCGCCCACGCCACCAGCTGAATTTGCAGCCGCCAGCGGTCGGCGCCCGTCATTGGCCCAGCTCGACGCCCGAGGAAGTGATGGACCACGGTGGCGCCGCCGAGGAAGATCCAGCAGCTGGCGAAGGTGTCGTGGAGCGGGCGGAGTTGGCGGAGATCGAGGCCGAAACGCTGGAAGACGGGTGCCAACGCGGGGATGGTGTAGAGGGCCGCCAGGAGGCCAAAGACCAGCGTCAACGCCAGGGCCGTCAGGGCGCCGCGGAGCAACGTCAGCGTCGCGTAACGTCGGCCGGGATCGAGCGGGGAGTCGGCGCTCATCGGTACTCCCACCACCTCAGGTCGCGCCATCGCCACTGGAGTTCCGGGACCGTCGCGGCCAACCGGTCGTTCAAGGTATCGCGCCGGGCGCCGAGCCAGGTCAGGAAGGCCACGAGATCGGTTCGTTCCTCGGCCCGAAGGGCGGGTGCCGGTGCCGGCATTCCCCGGTCGGGCCGTCCGGTCGTCAGGATCGCCGCGACCGAGTCGGGACCGAGGCGCGCGATCGACGTCGACACATCGGGAGGCCCGCCGGGGCTGGACGTGAGCGGGAGGTGGCACCCACCGCACGGGCGGGCGGCAAAGAGTTCTCGCCCCCGTCGCGCCGCCGAGTCGGCCGATTGGTGGAGCAGGGGCGCGGCCACCCGATGAAACGCCTCCCAACTCCCGCCGCCCTCGCGACCGAGACGCAACTGGCCGCGCCCGCGGTCCGGCCGGTCGAGCGCCACCAAGTAGGCGCGGACCGCGGCGATTTCGTCGGCTGGGAGTTGGAGGGCGGGCATCTGCCCACGGCCGGTGGTCAGCAGAGTCGTTAGGCGCAGGCTGTCGACTCGACTCGCCGCGTTGGTGAGGTCGGGGCCAAGGAAACCACCGAGTCCCCAAAGTTGGTGGCAGACCTGACAGTTCTCGCGGTGCCAGATGGCCCGACCTCGCGCCGCGACCGGGTCGAGCGTCCCGCCGCCCTCGTCCCGATACACGAGGTACGTCTGGGCGGCGAAGGCGCCGACGAGCGCCAGGAGCAGCGCCTGTTTTCTTCTTGGCGTCACCGTGATGGGTCACAGCGGGCCACCCGGCCCGCCCCTCTCGATCCAGCGGTCCGCGGTTCCCAAGCTGCGGGCCCAAACTATCGGCGGAACCGACGAGCGTCAACGCGATTGGGGCGCGCCCACCGGGAGCCGAGGGCGGGCTTCACGAAGAATTCAGGGCATCTTCAATCTGGGCCGTGGATGTTGGCTCCTCCGATCCAAGCCGCCCAGTTGGTCCGGAGGTTGCCATGACGGGTGCCCCTACCGCTCATCCCGGCGCTACCGATCCCTTCCACGATTCCGACGAACGAGGGGCATTTGCACGCTGGGCCGCGAGATCGGGGTCAATGCTGAGCTCCCAACGCCCGTCCCGTGGCCCGCGATGCCGACTTTGATCGGCGACGAACTCCGCCGCCGGCGACTGGAGCGTCAGAGCCCGGTCACGCGGTCGTGAGCCGATGGCTCTTGGCCTCAGTACACCTACTGGGATTTGCCCTCGGCCATGGCGCGATCTGGGCCCGGGCGCGGGCGCTGCGCGGATTGCCCGGGCCGACGTACCTCCGCAGAACCATGCTGGCCGACGCCTGGTGGCGCGGGGCCGGCCTGCTCGTGGTTGGAACCGGCCTGGCCCGGGCGATCGGGGGTGCCGAACGGCCCGCCGAGTTCTATTGGGCCAGCCGCCTGTTCTGGGTCAAGATGGCGTGCGTGGCGGCGATCCTGATCCTCGAGATCGGGCCGGCCAGGGGACTGGCCCGCTGGCGACGGGAGGGCGCGTCGGCGGCGACCGCCGAGACGGAAGTCGCCCGCAGGTGGTCGACCGTGAGCCGGGTGGAGGCGGGTTTGATGCTCGTCGTCATGTTCCTCGCCACGGCGCTGGCGCGTTGACGAATCGCCGTTCCCGGTGGCTGCTAGGCGCGCGGCGCCCGCGGGGTGGTCGTGACACCGAGAGCGGCCACGCCGAGCCAGAGCGTCGCCGCCAACATCGCCACCCCGCCGAGCAAGACGAAGACCGGGGGGGCGCCGAAGGTCACCTCGGCCAGAATTCCGATCGGCATCAGCAGACCGGCGACGGCCAGCCAGGAGATCGCCCGCGCCCTCCGCTCCGGCAACTCGAGTCGGGTCAGGAGTACCCCGTACACGATGTTGAGGAGGGCGAACAGGTTGCCGTGCGCGTGCGCGAGGCGGGATTCGAAATGCTTGCCCACGCCGTACGACGCGACCCACTCGGCCTTGTCGGGAGCGAAGTCTCGCAAGTAGATCAGCAGGAATCCGAACGCCATGAACCCGGCGAGCACGATCAGTCCAGCCACGACGTTCCGCTTGCCTTCGCCCATCGGGCTACCCTCCTCGGTTTGGAGACCCCCGGCCACCAGGTTCGGCCGAACTCGGAGGATAGCGGTGGCCTCGTGAAAGGCCCGTGAACGGCTCCGAATGCTGGCCGAGCCGGACCAGCGCCGGGTCGGCCAGTCAGTCGGGCGGGTGCCACTCATCTGGGTGGCGAGCCCCGCCGCGCCGCCATCGGACGTCGACTTCCCGGCTGATCCCGAAGCCCGTCGCCCTCCGGATGGTCCTCCGGGTCCTCATCGGGCGGCAGCCGCATGCAGGCGGTCTTGGCGTCCCGCTCAGCCTGGCTGATCAGGGGGTTGGTGAAGGTCACGGACGTGGCCGTCGTGCCACACGCGATGTCGGCGAGGGTCGGGAGCGTGGCGTTGTTCACGATGAAGATGGAATAGATGTTGGACACACCGAGCCGGAGTTGGGTAAGTCGTTCGTTGCCCGAGACGACCAGGTTGGACCTGGCGCCGTGGCCGGTAATGGTTCCCAGCAACAGCTGCTGCAGATCCCGGTTGTTCATCGTAAACTCGAGATCCTCGATCTGCGCGACCGACTGGAGATCCAGGCGGGTCAGCCCGCTGGTGGCGCGGAACGTTCCCACGATCACGGTTCGCAGTCCGGGCGCCTCGAAGCCCGGAATCTGGCCCTCGACCAAGAGGGCGCCGACTTCCCTCAGGACCGGCAGCCGGATCGGCTTGGTGAAATGACCCCCGATCCGCAAGGCGTCGATGCAACTCAGGTCAGCCGCCTCCTCGACGTCGGTGTCGTTCCGGAGCCACCGGGCCACGTCGGGGCAGCTGATGGTGAGGGGGGGTGGTGGGGGCGGCGGTGGCGGGGGCGGGGGCGCGTCCTCGATGACTTGCAGGGACGCGGACCCGTCGTCGGCCACTTCCAACCCAACCGGGAGCGCGACGCCGAAGAGCTTGGGCTTGACGAAGGCGAAGAATTTGTGCGTCCCCAGATCCGCCGTGGTGAAGTCGGTCTGACAGGAGAAGACCGCCTGGCCGCTCGTGGCGGGGGTCAGCGTGGTGCAGCCGGGGCGGCCTGGTTGCAGGGTCAGGGTGCCGGTCCCATCGTCCTTGAGCCAGCGGATCTCGACTCGGTCGACGGCGTAGCCGCCGAGGTAGGTCACTGGATCGAGGGTGACGGTGAAAGTCGCCGTCTCGCCGAGGGCGCCTTCGGTCCCGGCCTTGACGGAGGCGGGCGTGATCGTGAACGTGCCGGCGGGCGACGTGGCCAGGTCCGGGAGCGTGGGCTCCAGCGTGAGCGACGCGAACTCGAGCCCGAGCAGGCCGCCCAGGGCGCTCAGTTCGGAAGACGTCTCCGCCTCGATCAGCGGGGCGAGGGCAAAACTCGACGCCGAGGCCGGATCGTCGGCCTGGCCCTTTTCGGTGGCGAGTTCGGCCTTCTGTTCGAGTCCGGCCCGGGCCTTCAGGACCTTGAACTGGAGGGCACGGAGGAACGGATTGCCCAGCTGCAGCTCGGCGTATCCATACAGGGCGGCCGCGAGTTCGGAGCGAAGGTCGCTGAGGGGCGGTATCCGGGGTTTGAAGAATCCACCGGAGCTGGCGGTGAGGTCGCTGACGGCCTCGCATCCGGAGCTGCAATCGAGTCCGAACGCCGCCGTGACCGTCGACTCGAAGAACGCATCGACGCCCAGGCCCGGGATTTCGACCTCGGCCCCGAGGCTGAACCCGACCCCGAGCGGCACCTGGCCACCGACGAAGAGCGAGAGCGGCCCGCCGATCGGCAAGATCAGGGTGGCCAATTGAACCTCGCACTCCACCTCGCCCTCGATCGATCCGTTGACCACCGCGTCCACCGAGACTCGGGGTGCCACGCCGCCGTTGACGACCAACCGCTGCAAGCGCCCACTGGCCATGACGAGGTCAAGGCCGAGCGTGGGGTGGAGATTGAACTCGAAGGTGTTGAGAACGACCGGGAACGAGAGACCCGCCGCGACGGTGGCCTTGCACTCGAAGGGACCCAGGGAGAACTCGTACTCTCCAGGGGACGAGGAACGCCGGAGGTTGGCCACCCGCGCCGGGCTCGCGCCGGGCTTCGAGCGGATTCGGATGCCTCCATCCGCCGTCTCGTCGATCGCCCACGACGCCGCGGCCGGTGCGGCCCCGCCCTGAACGGCCAACGGGAATCGTTCGGCCAGGGCCACGTTGGCGAAGAGTTCGCCGAGGGGCCGGAGGGAGAGGGTCACGTCCCACCCGCCGCCAGCGGCCGCCGCGACGGCCTCGACTCGGCCGCCTAACGGCGATGCGCCGGTTCCCAGCAGCACCTGGCTCACGGCGGGGGCCGCGCCTCGGATCCGGACTCGGTAGCGATAGCCCAGCCCATACGGCGCCGAGGAGTCGACGGGTTCGGGCGGGCCCATCAGGCGCTCGTCGCCGACCAGGACCGCGCCGGGGGCCGGTTGGGCGGCCAGGACGACCACGGGCGCCGAGGTTCGCCCCGATGCCCGGGCCACGATCCGGCCGGACCCGAGGGCGGCGGCGGTCACCAGGCCGGTGGCGGAGACCCCCACCGTTTGCGGGTTCGAACTCTCGAACGTGGCCGCCGCCAGGACGCGGGCCCCGGAAGCGTCGACCTGAAAGGCGGTCAGCTGGACCCCGGGCCCCCCGGGCACGGCCAGCACGGTCGACGGTACCACCTCGAGACAGTCTCGACAGGCGGCGGCCGCCGCCGGGGCCACGGTGACCGTCGCGGTGGCCTGGACGCCGTCAACCGTGGCGGAGATCGAGGCGGCTCCGGGCGCGATCGCCGTGATCAGTCCTCCCGTCGAAACCGACGCGACGGCATCGGCGCTCGAACTCCAAATCACGGTTCGGCCCGCCACCGTGGCCCCCGCGGCGGTCCGTGCCGTGGCCGCCATTTGGATGGTCTGTCCGACCGCCAGCGCGGCCGTGGCCGGATCGATCGCAACCGTCGCGACCACCGGGGCCGGCGGCGGGGGAGTCGGTTCGGTTTCGGTCCCGCCACAGGCCGCGAGCAGCAGGGCGAACGTGGCCGTCCAACGTCGAGTCATGGTGTCCCTCCGTCCAACCGCGATTGGGCCCATCGCTCGATGAGCCGGGAAAGGTCCTGGGGGGTCGTGAAGCGGGTTCGTTCGCCGGTGGCGAGGTTCTCGACCACCCCCGTGACTTGGAGACCACCCCCGGTCCGCTCGGACCTGGCTTGGACCACGAACGAACCGAACCACCCGGTTTCGGTGCTGGGAGCCACCGGTTGCCTCCTTCCTGACGATCCCGCTTGCGGGGCGGCGGGTCGGGCACGAATTTGCGAGGGCGTGGCAACAACTCGTCAACAGGTCGTCAAACGCGTGCCCGACATCGGGTTGCAGAGATGATCCACCTCCGGTGCCTCGGTCCGGTCGAACTCCGGAAGGACGGCGCCCGGGTCCTCCGCGGGCGGCGGAAGCCGCTCGCGCTCCTGGCCTACCTCGCCTTTCGCACGGCCGGTCCGGCACCGCGGAGGGTGCTCGCTGACCTCCTGTGGGCCGATCTGGACGAGGTCCGCGGCCGTCAGTCGCTCCGGCAGGCGCTGTCGGAACTGCGAGGGGCACTGGCCGACGGCCTCGTGGCGGCCGAAGCGGTGGAGCTAAGACCGGGCGTCGTGACCACCGATGTCGAGGAGTTTGCCCGCGATCTCGAGCGCGGTGAGCCAGAAGCCGCCCTGCGTCGCTGGGCGGGTGAGTTCCTGGCCGGTCTGGATGACATCGGCGGGGAAGCGTGGCGCGAGTGGCTCGACGGGGAGCGCGGGCGCCTCCAGCGGCGGTTGGTCCTGGCGCTCGACCAGGGGTCGGCCGCGGCGGCCGCCGGGGGTCGTTGGCAGGACGCCCGCCACCATGCTGATCGCTGGCGCGAAGTCGACCCGCACGACCCCCGGGCCTGGACGCGGGGCATCGAAATCCGTCTCGACGCGGGCTGGCGCGAAGATGCCGCCGATCTGTTCGCGGCGGCTCGGGAGGTCTTGGGAGATGCGCGATCGGTCGCCAACCCGGACTTGGCGGGGCTCGAGGCGCGGTTGGCCAAGCGGCCGGATCACCTGGACCCCCGGAGCCTGCTGACGCCCGAATTTGTCGGCCGAGAAGAGCAACTCGGCCAATTGCGGGCGCGCTGGAACGAGGTCGTGGCGGGGGCCGGGCACGCAGTTGGGATCGAGGGTCCCGATCGGATCGGCAAGACCCGATTCGGGCGAGAGCTGGCGGCGGTCGTCCGCGCGGCGATGCCGGAGGCCATCGTCGTCGAAGTGGCGCCGAGCCCGGAGGTCGAAGGCTTGGTCGGTACCGCCCTTCGGCGAGTGCTGGCCCAGGTGGCCAACGCGCCGGGGCTGTCGGGAACCGCCCCGGATCGGCTGGCCCGGCTCGCGGCGGCCTCCCCGGCGGTGCGGGCGCGGTATCCTCGCTTGCCGTCAGCCGGTCCTCCCTTGGCCGGGGACCTGGTCGCGGCGCTCGCCAGCATCGCCGCCGAGCGACCGGTCCTGGTGATCGTCGATGATCTCGCGGCCGTGGATCCATCGAGTCGCGAGCAGTTGGTGGAACTGGCCGCTGAACCGCCCCCCCGAACGCTCGTGCTCCTGACCGTGCCGCCGGGGCCGGACGTCCCGCGACTGGCGATCGACCGACTCCGCCTGGGGCCGCTCGAACCCGGTGCGGTCAACCGGCTGCTGAGTTCGCTCGGACCCTTCGCGCCGGAGACCTTGGCGGAACTGGCGACCCGGTTCCGGGACGAGGGCCAGGGGAACCCCGGCGCGATCCTCGATCAGGTGCAGCTCCTGGCGGAGACCGGTCGCCTCGGCGTCAGCCCGGGGGGGCGCTGGGTGCTCCACGCGCCCCTTGGTCAGGAGCCGCTTCCGGTCGTCCCGCCACTCCGGGAACGGACGCTGGCGCGATTGGCGCGGCTCGAGGCGGATACCAGACTCCTTCTCGAAACCGCGGCCGTGCTGGGCGCTCCGCTCGATCCGGCGGTCCTGGAACAGGCGACCGGGTTGCCCGGGAGCCGGTTCGAGGCCGCGATGGCGGACGCGCTCGCGGAGCGGTTCCTTCGCGATGCCATCGGTTCCCCGGGCCAGTTCGAGTTCAGTGACGAGGCGGCCCGGCGGACGATCCACGACGTCCAGGCGCCGAGCCGTCGCCGGACGTCACACCGCCGCCTGGCGCGAGCGCTGAGCCGCCGGCCCGGTCGGGCGGCGCTGCGGGAGCGGATCGCGTTTCATCGGCGGGAGGGTGGTGGCTACTCGCGGGCGGCCCGCCTGACCGTCCCGATCGTCGCGGTACTCGCGATCGTCGCCGCCAACCTGCTGCCCGGCTCGCCGTTCGGACGGCGGCGGGCGCTCGTGGCGGGATCGCAAGTGCTGCTGACCGATCTCGGCAACACCAGCGGTGATTCGACCCTGGGCCAGGCGATTCAGGCGGCGGTGACCATCGGGCTCCAACAGTCGCGCTACTTCTCGCTGTTCCCCCGGTCGCGGGCGATCGAAGTGCTCGGGCGGATGCGGCGCACCGGTTCGCGCCTCGCGATCGACGAATCGGTTGGCCGGGAGATCGCCGAGCGCGAGAACCTCGGCGCCGTGCTCGAGGTGTCGCTCGGGGCGGTGGATTCCGTGTTCCTGCTGACCGGCCGGGTGGTCGAGCCCCGGACCGGCCGGGTGCTGGGTGGCGCTCGGGAGACCGCGGCGCATCCGGAACAGCTCATTCCCGCGGTCGATCGGTTGCTCGGCCACCTCCGCCGCGTCATCGGGGAATCGGCGGACAGCGTGGCGGCCCACCGCCAGCCGCTTCCGCGGGTGACGACCTCGTCCTTGGCGGCGCTGCAAGCGTACGCGGCGGGTCAGGCGGCGGCGATGCGGCGGGATCACGGCGCCGCGGTGGAGCGATGGAAAGAGGCCCTGGCCCTGGATTCGGCATTCGCGATGGCCGCGGTCTCGACCGCCCGGTGGTACTACTGGAACCACGACCGGGCCACGGCCGAGCGGTACGTCGCGCTCGCCTTGGCTCACCAGGACCGGCTCACGACCCGGGAGCGGCGGGTCTTGGACGCGGACGTCGCCCGCTTCCGGGGGGAATGGCGACGCTCGGTCGAGATCCTCCGCCAACTGGCCGCCGCGTATCCGGAGCCGGGGTTGTGGAGCGCCATCGGCGCCACGTTGATGGCCAACAACCGTTGCGACGAGGCGATCCCCGCGTTTCGGCGGGTGCTCGCGGTCGACTCGACTCACCTGACCGCCCTCCTCAACCTGGCGACCTGCGCCCAGTTCCTCGATCGGCCGGGGGAGGCGTTGGCGGCCTACCGGCAGGCGGAGCGGGTCGACTCGAGCGCTCTGCTGACCACCAACATCAACGCGGAGGTGGGCCGGGCGCTGGTCCGGCTCGGTCGGCTGGACGCGGCGGACTCGGTATTTCGGCGCCGCCTGGCCCAGGAGGCGCCGTTGGAGCGGGCCAGCGCCGCCCGGTCGTTGGCGTACCTGGCTCTCCACCGGGGCCGGTCAGCGGAGGCGATCGAACACCTCCGGCTTGCGATCAACGTCGGCCGGGACGTGGCGACGGACGACCTCGGACTGCTCCGGAATCAGGCCATTCTGGCGGACGTCCTGCTATTGGTCGGTGACACGGTCGGGGCACGGGCGATGGTCGACAGCGCCGTGCGCCGGGCGTTGGCCTCGCAGCGAGAGCCGATCTTCTATTTCTTCACCGGTTCGGTGGCGGTCCGGGCGGGCCGGGTTGCCTCGGCGCGGCGGATCCTTGCCGCGCTCGAGCGGCTCCGCTATCCGCTCCAGGAACTCGATCGCTCGGCGGGTCGGCTTCTCCAGGCGACCATCGACCTG
>JAEUJH010000625.1 GCA_016794825.1 Gemmatimonadota bacterium | reverse complement strand
CACGGTGCCGCAGCTGATGCCGGGGATCGTTTCGGGGGCGCTGCTGGCGTTCACGTTGTCGTTCGACGACTACGTCATCACTTCGTTCGTGTCGGGGAGCGGGTCGTCGACCCTGCCGCTGGTGGTCTACGGGATGGTCCGTCGCAACATCGAGCCGTCGATCAATGCCATCAGCACGGTCATCGTCCTGGCCACGTCCGGCCTGCTCCTCGTGGCGGATCGCGTCGGGCGAACCCGGTGAGGCGCGGGATTCGCGTTCCTTCATGGCGCCTTAACGGTTGCCCCTCTACCATGCGACGATTCGCGACCCGGTGCGTCTCATGGTAATCTCGGAATTGCGTCCCTCGCGGCTCGTTTGCCGCGTTTCCTCGATCCTCATGGTCCTGGCGCTCGTTGCCCCGGCAACCTCCAGGGCCCAGCCAGCTGGCGTTGGGAAGGTTACCCCCATCGCCTCGATCCGCCTCCGCGGCGAGGCCTGGAACTGGTTCGGCGACCAGCCCGGCGGCGACTACCAGTACCTCGGTGCCCTGGCTCGGCTCGGCCTGGAACAGAAGCGGAAGAACGTCGAGTGGCGGATCGAGTTTGCCGCCCCCGCGCTTCTCGGTCTCCCCGACGATGCCATCGCTCCCGCTCCCCAGGGGATCCTCGGCCACGGCGGCAACTACTTCCGAGCCAACGACAGCGCCACGAGTGTTGGCGGGTTCTTCCCGAAACAGGCGTACTTCCGAGCCCGGACGACGGACGGACGCTGGGCCCTGCGGCTCGGCCGGTTCGAATTCGCCGACGGGGGCGAGGCCACCCCCGCCAACGCGACCTTGGCGGCCGTCAAACGCACCCGCGTCGCCCAGCGGCTCGTCGGCCCGTTTGGCTTTACCCACGTGGGTCGGAGCTTCGATGGCGTCGAGGTGCAATACGGCAGCGGTGCCACCCGCGTGACGCTGATGGGCGCACTCCCCACCACCGGCGTCTTCGACGGAGACGGCTGGGGATGGGTGGACGATGTCGCGCTCGGCTATGGCTCACTCACCGCGCGGGGCCTTGGCCCGGCCGACCGGAGCGAGTTCCGCGTGTTCGCGATGCACTATCGCGACGGCCGCGACCTCGTCAAGGCCGACAACCGTCCCCTCGCTGTCCGGCAGGCCGACCTGGACCCGATTGCCGTCACCACCGTCGGTGGGCACTACCTCCAGTTGCTTCCGACGGCCAGCGGCCCGATCGACCTGCTGGTGTGGGGTGCCGGTCAGTTCGGCGATTGGGGCCGGCTCCATCACTCGGGGTACGCCGCCGCCGCCGAGTTCGGTTGGCAACCCGCCGTCCTGAAGGGACTCAAGCCCTGGATTCGGCTCGCCGGCTACACCAGCAGCGGCGACGACGACAACGCCGACGGGAGTCACGGTACCTTTTTTCAGGGGCTTCCGACGCCCCGGGGGTACGCCCGATTTCCCTTCTACGCCCTGATGAACCTGCGGGAGGCGTCGGCGAGCTTGACGCTCCGGCCGGGGAGCAAGACCACGATCCGCGCCGATGTGCGGGGACTTCGACTGGCCCGGGACAACGACGGCTGGTACGTCGGGGGTGGTGCCTTCCAGGACCGAGACTTCGGGTACGCGGTGCGACCGTCGAACGGGCGGGCGGGGCTGGCGACGCTGGTCGACGTGAGTGCAGATTTCCGGATCAACAGCCGCTGGACCATCTCCGGCTATGCCGGCCAAGCCATGGCCGGGGGTGTGGTGCAGACCATCTATCCGAGAGAGTCCAACGGCTGGCTGGGGTACCTCGAACTGGAGTGGCGCTGGTGACTCCGAGCCGTTGGCTGTTTTCGCTCGCCGCCGTTCTCGTTGGGGCGGCGGCCGGGCTTGGCACCTATACCTTCGCCTACGCCAAAGGCGGGTCGTACCTGACCGACAATCCCGCCGCCTGCGCCAACTGTCATGTGATGCGCGGGCAGTTCGACGCCTGGACGAAATCCAGCCACCGGCAAGTGGCTACGTGCAACGACTGCCACACCCCGCATAACACCATCGGGAAGTACGCCGTCAAGGCTCGGAACGGTTTCCTCCACAGCGCCTGGTTCACGATCGGGGGGTTTCCCGAGCCGATTCGGATCACCGAGGCCAGCCGCGCCGTCACCGAGGGGGCCTGCCGGCACTGTCACCAGGAGATCGTCGCGGCCGTCGACCCCGACGGCCCGGTCGGTCACACGCCGGGCTCCTGCATCCGTTGTCACGCCACGGTCGGCCACTGGACTCGCTGACCCGCTCCGTCATTCGTCTCCGGAGACCGTTCATGACTTCCCCGAATCGCAGCCGACTACTCCTGATCACGGCCGGCTCCGCCGTGGCGGTTCTGGCGCTCGCGGCGCTGCTCACCAACGTCTTCGAGCGGCGCCAGGAGGCGCGCAATCCGTTCTTCCGGGTGGTGGCGTTGAGCGACACCACCCAGGATCCGGCGGTCTGGGGCCAGAACTTCCCGCAGGAGTACGACGACTACCGCCGGACCACGGATCAGGTGCGGACGCGGTATGGTGGGAGCGAGGGCGTGCCGGTCACGCCCACCAGCGTGGATCCCCGCTCGGTGGTGGCCCAGTCGCGCCTGGAGCAGGATCCTCGTCTCCAGCAGATGTGGGCCGGCTACGCCTTTGCCGCCGATTTCCGGGAGGAGCGGGGTCATGCCTACATGTTGATCGACCAGCAGTTCACCGGTCGGCAACGCGTGGTCAAGCAGCCTGGCGCCTGTCTCAACTGCCACGCCTCGATGGTGGTGCCGTGGCGCCAGGCCGGCGATGGGGACCTGGTGCGGGGCTTCGAGAAGCTCAACGCGCTGCCGTACGACTCGGCGGCTCGGAACGTGGCCCATCCGATCACCTGCATCGACTGCCACGATCCGGAGACGATGGCGCTCCGGATCACCCGGCCGGCCTTCATGGCGGGGATCAAGGCCGCCAAGGCAAGCCAGGGCATTCCCGACTACGACGTCGGCACCATGGCCACCCGTCAGGAAATGCGGAGTTTCGTCTGCGGCCAGTGCCACGTCGAGTACTATTTCAAGGGCGCGGAAAAGCGGCTCACCTTTCCCTGGGATCGAGGGCTCACGGCCGACAGCATGGTGGCGTACTACGAAGCAAACGGACACAAGGATTGGACTCACCAGCGCACCGGCGCGGCCGCCCTGAAGGTCCAACATCCCGAGTTCGAACTCTGGTCGCAGGGTATTCACGCCCGGAGCGGCGTCACCTGCGCCGACTGCCACATGCCCTACAAGCGGGTCGGCGCCATGAAGGTCAGCGACCACCACGTCCAGAGCCCGATGCTCAACATCAACCGCGCCTGCCAGACCTGCCACAAGGCGTCGGAGGGAGAACTGAAGGCGCGGGTCGAGCAGATTCAGGACCGGACCTATCAGCTCCGGAACATCGCCCTCGATGCGCTGATGGAGCTGATCGCCGACATCGAGGCGGCGGCCCGAGCCGACAGCTCCGCCCCGGCCCTGACGGAGGCGCGGAAATGGCAGCGCCAGGCCCAGTTCTACGCCGACTTCATCGAGGCGGAAAACTCGATGGGCTTCCACGCCCCGGGTGAGGCGGGCCGGATCTTGGGGTTGAGCATCGATGCGACCCGGAAAGGGCAGAACGCGCTCAAGAGGCTGGCCGTGGGGGGGACTCCCTAGAACCCGTCGACCGGATCAACCGACCCCGCCCCGGCGGGGGATGAACCGGCGGGTGCCGCGTCACCTTGTCACCGTCCGGCGGACCGCTTCGAGCCGGCTCGCCATGGCGAGCCGGCTCGAGTCGATCTGGTCGAGGGCCAGCGGTCGACCGAGGTTGGCCGCGACCCAGTCGAGTTCCCACTGATTGAACTTGTAGTGATTGAACCGGAGCAGCTCGGGATCGAGCAGCCGGACGGTCTTCCGCTTCGACACCGCCGGTGAGTGGATCGAGTAGGTCGCCTTCCGCCACGGCACCCGAAGCGTGTCGGCCCGGATCAGCGCCTTCCGCCCGAAGTCCGCGGTGACCCAGTCGGCGCAGCGGTCGATCCCGATCACCGAGGCGACCGGGTTGCCATCGTCGTCGAAGCGCGACGCGAAGCACTTCTGCGGCAGCGTCACGTAGGTCGTTCCGGTCGCCTCGAGATCGTGGAGCAGCTCCGCCATGCCGGCGTGCCGCCCGGGAACCAGGAACTCGTCGAGATCGGTGAAGCTGACCCAGTCGCTCCGGGCGGCGTGCCGCCGGACGAAGTCCATGAAGGCGGCCGCCTGACCATAGGTGATCTGTCCGGTCTCGTCCCGCGGTTGCCACGGGATATGGGTGACATACCCGTGGCGGACGAAGGGGTCGAGGAGCCGGTCGAGCCGCCGGGCAATCTCCGCGTCGCTCTGGTCGGCAAGGAGGCGGAAGATCGACTCGCCCCGTTTGTTGCGGGCGGTGACCTCGAGGCTGTTGCCGCGGTCGAGCCAGCGGCTGCCCGCGTTGTCGTAGAGGTAGAAGTGCTCGAAACCGATGGCGATGTGATAGCAGAGCCATTCCTCGAGGAAGAAGAGGTTCTCCCGGGGGAGGAACACGCTCATCAGGCTGAGCCGGCGGCGGCTCACCTCGGAGCCGTCACCATCGTCCGGCTCGTGACCACCGAGTCAGCCAGCTCCGCCGGCTCGAAGAAGTTCGAGTGCAGCCGGGCCTGCCCCACCAGCCGCGACTGATCGCTGTAGTGGGGCGACTTGGGATCGTCGCTGGCGCCGAACATCGCCAGGCTCACCGAGCGGACCGTCGGGCCGAGCTGCACCAGGAACGCGTGACGCGTGCCGCCCAGCGACCAGCGGAGTCCCGCGCTGTCCGGCGCGGTGTAGTTGGCGGCCCAGAACGACTGCAGGTCGGTCGCCCGATTTCCCGGGAGCGAGCCGAGCGTAAAGCCCCGCGCCGGCTCGCTGACACCGCCGCGGCCGATCCGGAAG
>JAEUJH010000991.1 GCA_016794825.1 Gemmatimonadota bacterium | reverse complement strand
GTCATCGGCTCAGGGGACCGACTGCCACTCCCGCCCCATCCGGGCCAGGACTCCCGCGTATAGCTCGATCCCGTCCCAGAGGTTCTGGAGCCGGAGGTTCTCGTTCTCGCCGTGCTGGTTGTTGTCGTGGTTGACGATCGGCAGGATGGCAAACCGGGCGCCCAGGACCTCGACGAAATCGGCCAAGGGGAGGCTCCCGCCGAGGGTGGGGACCCGGATGATCGACCGCCCCAGGACCCCGTCGGCTGCCGCGAGCATGGCGCGGGAGCCGGGGCTGTCGAGCCCGGTTCGCGCCGCCGGATATCCACCGCTCCAGGTCAGCATCGCGATCTTGGGATGGGCTCGCCGGGTGGCCGAGTCGGGGGGGGTGGCCACCACGTGGAAGCCCTGGCGACGGACGTGGCCCTCGACCAGTGAGCGGACCCGGTCGACGGTCTGGTTCGGGACCAGTCGGAAGTCCAGATAGGCACTCGCCTCGGCGCCGATCAGGTTGGCGCCGCCGCTTCCCGCCCGTCCCCCGGCCAGGCCGCTCAGGTTGAGGGCGGGGAGGGCCAGCTGCTCCGCCAGCGAGGCGGGTTCGTTCTCGGTTCGGCCCAGCCGCAGTTCTCCGATGAGTTGCCGATCGACGGCGGGCATGGCCCGGTAGGCCTCCCGCTCCGCGGCGGTCGGGGCGGCGACGTCGTCGTAGAAACCGGGGATCGTGATCCGGCCCTCGAGGTCGCGGAGCGACGCGAGCAGGTGGACCATCATCACGTTCGGGTTCGGGGCCCAGTTGCCGTAGTGGCCGCTGTGGAGCGGGCGGATCGGTCCGAACACGGTCAGGTTGGCGCCGATCACACCGCGGACCCCGAAGACGGCCTGGGCGGCGCGCGTCTGGTGGACCGGGCCATCGCCGAAGATCCAGAAGTCCGCGGCGAGCAGGTCGCGGTGCCGGGTCAGGATCGTCCTGAGGTTGGCGGAGCCCGCCTCTTCCTCGCCTTCGAGGAAGAACTTGAGATTGACGGACAGCGGAACCCGGGCGGCCCGGAGCGCGTCGATGGCCACCAGCATGGCCACGATCGGCGATTTGTCGTCGCTGGCCGAGCGGGAAAAAATCCGGTTCTCGGGATCGTAGCGGCCACTGGGGCTTACGAGCGGGAGGTCGCGGACCCCGGGGCCGAGGGCGCCGGAGCGGAGGACCGGCTTCCACGGGTCGCCGCGCCAGCGGCTCGAGTCGACGGGTTGACCGTCGAAGTGGGCGTAGAAGACGATCGTGCGAGTGGCGCCCGGGGTCTTGAGTTCGCCGTAGACGGCGGGCGGGGCGCCGTCGGTTTCGAGAATCCGGGCCCCGATGCCGCGCCGCTCCATCATCCCGACCAGGTGGCGGGCGTTGGTCCGGATGTCCTCCAGATTGGTGGCGACGTTGGGCAGCGCGAGCAAATCGGCCAGCTCCCGGACGATCGCCACCTCGTTGCCTTCGCGGTATCGGCGGACCCGCTCCGCCAGGTCGGACTGCGCCGCGGCGGCGGTCGACAGGGTGCTCGCCGCCAGCGCCACCAACAGGGTCCTTCTCATTCGTCCTCCGAGTCCAACGTCGGGTCGGTCAACGCCGGTGGAACGCCGCCACCAGTTCCTTTACCAGCTTGGCGGCCACCAGGCCGCTCCGGGGCGAGGGGTCCTCGCGCGGATTGAGCTCCACCAGGTCGGCGCCGATCAGCGGGGCCGTGAGTCGCTGGAGCATGGAAACGACATCGCGGACCGAGAGGCCGCCCGGTTCGGGGTGGGAGATCCCGGCAATGAAGGCCGGATCGAGCACGTCGAGGTCGAGCGAGAGGTAGACCGGCCCGTCAATGGCGAGGTCGAACGGACCCTGCCACCGCCGCATTTCGTGGACTTCGGCTCCGAACCGCTTGATCTGGTCGCGCTGATGGGCCGAAATGGTCCGGATGCCGATCTGGATCAGGCGCGCGACCTGGCCCTCCTCCATGACCCGCGCGAACGGGCACGCATGGGAGTACGGGTCGCCCTCGAACTCGTGGTAGAGATCGCTGTGGGCGTCGAAATGGAGGACCGTGAGACCCGGAAACCGGGCGGCGGCCGCCCGGACGGCCGGATAGCTGATCGAGTGATCGCCGCCGAGGACGAGGGGACGGGCGCCGCGATCGAAGAGGTTGCCGACCCCGGCTTCGATCGTGGCGCGCACCGCGGCCCCGTCGCTCGGGTCGGCAAAGGTCAGGTCGCCGGCGTCGGCCAGGACGCCGGGCGCGGTGATGTCGAGGAGGTCCTCGGTCCAGCTGTTGCTCGAGGGGTTGGCGAGCGCGGTCCGAATGGCCGCCGGGGCGAGCGCCGGCCCCCGGAGATGGGACGACGCGAGATCGTACGGCGCCCCGAGGAGGGTCGGCGTGCCCGTCGCCATGTCAGTTCCGCGGAATCCAGGCCGCCCGCTTCCTTGGCGGCACCTGGAACAGGTCGTCGGTCACCGCCGGGTTGATCTTCCAGTCGCGGTAGATCTCGCGGAAGTACTCCTTGCCGTCGCGGAGGAAGAGCACCTCGGTGCCGATCCAGCCGCCGCCGAGCTTCTCGTACTTGTTGAAGCTGATTTCGGTCGAACTGCCGTTGGGTCCCGGTTCCTTCACGTTGAGGAAGAGGAGCCGGTCCTTTTCGATCCAGATCTGGTGGGCTCCGGTGCCCAGCACCCACGCCGCCTTCCCCTGCCAGGTCACTTCCTGCGCCGGCGCGCTCAGGTCGAACCCCTCGCCGCGCACCAGGGCAATGGTCCGCTCGGGTGGCTGGGCGTAGACGTCGAAGCCGAGGATGGCCAGGATGTTGTGATCGGCGGCGGCCCGGACGAGTTCGCCCCGGTTGAAGCTGAAGGTGGAGTCGCCGCGGTAGACGAAGGTCCGGCCGCTGTCGATCGGGGCGATGTCGATCCGCAGCCGTCCGGGGATCAGGGCGGCCTCCCACCACTCTTCCTCGGGGCGTCCGGGAAAGATGGCGCGCTGCACGAAGGTGAGCGTCCGGTACCACTTGCCCTCGTAGCGGGCGTGCATGGCGCGGATGACGTCTTCGCCGGTCTTGATGGGACCCGGCTGGGCGGGCGCGAGCAGGGTGGTGACCAACAACGAAACACCAAACATGGTGACTCCGTAGGCGGGTGGCGCGTGCGGGATGAATGTAGCGGCTGTAGCTTCGGTGTCGAGTTCACCCGATCGGGAATGCCCCATGGCCAAGTCGTCTGACAAGAGTCGCGCCGTCGCGCTGGTCCTCGGCCTCGTGCTGGGGGTCTTCGGGGCCCATCGGTTCTACGCCGGGAAGATCGGCACCGGAATCCTGATGCTCTGCACGGCCGGTGGATTGGGGATCTGGTACCTGGTCGACAACATCATGATCGCCTCGGGCGGGTTCCGCGACGCCGAGGGCAAGCTGATCACCCGGTGGGACCCGGAGCAGGGGGAGTTGGGGCCGGGGGTGCCGCAGGAACTGCTGGACGAGATCTACGCGCTCCGCACCGAGGTCAACGAACTCCACGAACGGGTCGACTTTCAGGAACGGCTGCTGGTGGAGCGGACCGGCCCCACCGGCCCGACCACCGCGCAGACCCGGACGCCGCGGACCCCGGAAGGTCGTTAGGCGGATCCGGTCGCCATCGACCGGATGACCGTCACCACGTCGCCCACCCGGATCGGGCCGGTGGCCCGGTGGACCGCGTTCATTCCGAACATCACCCCGCCGTTCCGCTTCCGAAACGACGCCATGGTCCGGAGCGGCTCCTGGGCCCGTTGGCCGGTTTCCTGGTCGGTGGTGGTGACCGGGCAGCGGGCGCAGAGCTTGACCCCGTCGAACGGAATCCCGGCCACCTCGAACCGCCGCCAGCCGTCTTCCCCGAACGGGTCGACGCCCGTCACCACCAGGTTGGGCCGGAACCGATTCATCGGGAGGGGAGTGTCCAGGCGGGCGTTGAGGTCCGCCAGCGACGCCTCCGACGCCACCAGCAGCGGATAGCCGTCCGCGAAACTCACCGGGGAGCCGATCGCGTCGTAATCAGGGTCGGTCCGTCGGTCGGCGTCGTCGGGGCAGAACACGAGCCGGGTCGGGGCGCCGAGGAACTCGCTGATCCACCCGGCGGCATCGTCGCCGACGTCGACCGCGCCGACGTGGTCGTCCCAGACCCTGACCCGGCGGGTCGGGGCGCCGGCCGGGGGGCGTGGCACCCGGAGTGGAGACCGGCCCGGGGCGGCAAGCACGAGGGCGTCGGCGTCGGGAGTCGCCCCGACCTGGCAGAGTCGGCCGAATTCCCGCTGGGTGACCAGGGAGCCGTCCGGATCGACGACCATCCAGCGGCGGTCGTTCCGGGGGCCGAACCGATCGAGTTCGATGCGGTCGACTTCGATGCCCCGGCCGCCCTTGAGCGGGTAGACGTGGAGCGCGGTAACCTTGATCATGATGGTGGCAATTTAGCCACCCGGGTCGGTGGCGTGGACCGACTCGGGTTCCCTTAGGTACGGAGCGGATCGATGCGAACGGTGGCGCTGATGGCGATGGCGATGGTCCTGGGTGCGGTCCCGGCGGCGGCTCAGGCCGAGGACGCGGCGGTGATCGGGGTGGTGAAGCGGCTCTTCGACGGGATGCGGACTCGCGACACCGCGTTGATGCGGGCCCAGTTCGCGCCGGGGGCTCGGCTGGTGGGGCTCGACGCCAAGGGCGGCACCAAGACGGTGCAGTCGATCGATCCGAGCCAGTGGATCGGCGGCGTGGGTCGGGGCACCGGTCCGGCCTGGGACGAACGGATCTTCGATCCGGTGGTGCAGGTCGACGACGGCATTGCCCATGTCTGGACGTACTACGAGTTCTGGCTCGGGCCCAAGCTGAGCCACTGCGGCTACGACTCGGTGTTCCTGGTCAAGCTCGATCAGGGCTGGAAGATCAGTCAGGTCGCCGACTC
>JAEUJH010000601.1 GCA_016794825.1 Gemmatimonadota bacterium | reverse complement strand
CTGTCCGAACCGGGTCGTGGCGCCCACCAGGGTAAACGGCTCGAGCGCCATCGGAATCGTCTGGGCGTTGGGGCCCTCGGAGATCCGGACGTCGACCCGGTAGTCCTCCATGGCGGGGTAGAGGAACTCCTCCAGGACCGGCCGGAGTCGGTGGATTTCGTCGATGAAGAGGATGTCGCCCCGGCCGAGGCCGGTCAGGAGGCCCACCAGATCGCCGGGCTTCTCGAGGACCGGGCCGGACGTGGTCCGGATCTGGACCCCCATTTCCTTGGCCATCAGCATGGCCAGGGTGGTCTTGCCGAGTCCCGGCGGCCCGAAGAACAGGATGTGGTCGAGCGTTTCCTGGCGGGCCTTGGCGGCGTCGATGGCGATCTGGAGCGAGGCCTTGACGACATCCTGGCCGACGAACTCGTCGAGCCGGGATGGCCGGAGGGCGGCGTCGGCGCCGCCCTCGTCGGGCAGTTCGTCCGGAGTGGTGACCTCGACCCGAGCCATCGGGTTGCCTACTTGGCCTGCGCGTTCCAGCGGACCGGCCGGTCCGACGGCCAGACGAGGTGTCTGGCGTGGCAGGCCACGCAGCGATCCTCCGCCACCGGCGTTCCGACCAGCACGAACTGGCGGTTGGTCACGCCGCACTTGGTGCAGAGCCACTCGGCCGTGACGCGCGGCCGCGCGTTGATGACGTCACTCATGGTCGCCCTCCTTTGGGAGCCGTCAGAATTTGCAGTGCCCGCCGGATCAGCGTGGCCGAATCGGCCTCGCCACCGGCGGCGATCGCGGCGCGGACGGCCTCGTCGGCCTGTGCCGGCGGATAGCCGAGCGCGCCGAGCGCTCGCGCCGCCTCCTCCGCCGCCGAGCCGGTCCGGGTGCCCGGCTCGACCGCGATGTCCTTGAAGCGGTCCTGCAGTTCGAGGATCAGCCGCTCCGCTTTCTTGCGGCCGATTCCCGGCACCGTCGACAGGGCCGCGATGTCCTTGGCCTGGATCGACCGGACGGTCCGGTCCGGACCGAGCCCGGACAGCAGGGCCAGGGCCAGCTTGGGTCCGAAGCCGCTGGCCATCAGCAGCCGCTGGAAGATCACCCGGTCGCCGGCGCGATCGAAGCCGAACAGGGTCCACCCGTCCTCCCGCACCACCAGTTCGGTGTGCAGGGCGCACCGGGCGCCGACCGGCGGGAGGCGTTCGAGAACGCCGAGGGGCACGGTGATCTCGTAGCCGACGCCGCCGTCGGTTTCGAGGATGATCGCGTCGCCCACCCGCGCGGTCAGGGTTCCCTTGATCGTGGCGATCATCCGGGCACCGCTCCTCGCCCCGTCCGTCCGCCAAGCCGGCCGGCGCCAAGCAGGCAGGTCAGGGCCACGGCCACGCCGTCGGCTGCGTCGGCCGGCGTGGGTGCGGTCTTCAATCCGAGGAGCTTGGCCACCATGAATCCGACCTGGGGTTTGAGCGCGCCGCCGCGTCCGGCAATGGCCTTCTTGATGGTGGCCGGCGGATACTCGTGGACCGCCACCCCGGCCCGGGCACCGGCCAGGAGGATGACGCCGCGCGCGTGGCCCAGGACGGCGGTGGTGCGCACGTTGGTGCCGTAGAAGATGTCTTCCACGGCCATGGCGCTCGGCTGGTGGCGGGCGAGCAATTCCTCGAGCCCTTCGTGGATGGCCAGGAGCCGGGCCGGGAGCGGGCGTCGCGGATTGGTCCGGATGACCCCGCACTCGACCAGACGAGCCAGCCGGCCGGGGCCGCCGCTTTCCACCACGCCATAGCCGACCACCCCGGTCCCCGGGTCGATGCCCAGGATCCTCGTCGGGTGGGCCGGCGTCACGCCTCCGCTTCCGCCAGCGTGGCCGCGTCGATGTCGAAGTTGGCGAAGACCTTGGAGACGTCGTCGAGTTCCTCGAGCATTTCGACCAGCTTGAGGATCTTGGTGGCGTCCTCGCCCTCGACCTTGACCGTGTTCTTCGGCACCATCGCGATTTCGGCCGACTCGATGGCGTACTTCTTGGTGATGAGCGCGTCCTTGACGAGGTGGAAGTCGTTCGGCGCGGTGGTCACCAGGTACTGTTCGCCGTCCTTGACGAAGTCCTCGGCGCCCGCTTCCAGCGCGTCCTCGAGCGTCTGGTCCTCGGGCGACTTGGCCGCGTCGAGGAAGATCTGCCCCTTCCGGTCGAACATCCACGCCACCGAGTTGCCGGCGCCCAGATTCCCGCCGTTCCTGGTAAAGGCATGGCGGACTTCGGCCACGGTCCGGTTGGCGTTGTCGGTGGTGCCTTCGACGTAGATCGCGGCGCCGCCGGGGCCGTAGCCTTCGTAGCTCACGTCCTCGTAGACCGCCCCTTCGAGCTCGCCGGTGCCCTTCTTGATGGCCCGGTCGATGTTGTCGTTGGGCATGTTGACCGCCCGGGCGGCGTCGATGGCCGTGCGGAGCCGGGGGTTGCCGCCGGGGTCACCACCGCCGGCCTTGGCCGCCACGGTGATTTCCCGGATGCACTTGGTCCAGACGGACGACCGACGGGAGTCGGTGACCGCCTTCTTCCGCTTGATCTGCTTCCACTTACTATGACCCGCCATGGCTCACTCCCGACCGCGTTTCCGGGAGACAACATAGAGGAAAGAGGGCACCGGCGGGAGGCTCAGCGGAGGGCCCGGGCCGCCCGCTGGAAGAGGTCCACCGCTTCCGGTCCGATCGCCTCGCGGGCCGCCGCCCCGAGGAGCTGGAGGAGGCTTCCCGCGTCGCCCCGGCCGGCCTCCTTGAGGCGGCCCAAGACCCCGGTCAGGCCGCGGCGGAGCGGAATGGGGAGGGCCAGACTCGACAATCGCTGATCGAGCAGCCCCACCCGTCGCCGGAAGGCCCGTTCGACCGTCGGCCCCTGGTTGGCCAGGTCCTCGATGACCCGGACCGTGAGCCAGAGGGCAAAGATCCCATCCCGGCGCGGACCCCGTGGTGCCGCGGCCATCCACTCGGCCAGGGTTCGGGCCGTCGGCGTCTGGGCGCTCATCGCGGCAGCCGGCGGACCGCGTCGAACACTTCGTCGGGGCCGATCCCGGCAAGGCACTGGTGATGCCCGAGCGGGCAGGATGGCCCGCCCATGGCACTGCACGGCCGGCAGGGCAGGTCCCGCTGGAGCACCGTGGCCCGCGCCTGGTAGGGAAAGAAGCCGAACGCCTCGACGGTCGGGCCGTAGAGGCCCACCACCGGCGTTCCGACCGCGGTGGCCAGGTGGAGGAGGCCGGTGTCGCCGCTGACGGCGCAGCGCGCCAGCTTCAGAAACGCGGCGCTGACGGCAAACTCCGCCCGACCCGCCGCCGAGGCGGCGTGTTCCGCCCCAGCCGCCGCCACGTCCTCGCCGAGGGCCGCTTCGGCCGGCCCGCCGAGCACCACCACGTCGTAACCTCGGGTGGTGAGCAGCGTCACCAGGTGCTGCCACGATCGAACCGGCCACCGCTTGGTGGCGTGCTGCGCCCCGGGGCACACCGCCACCAGCGCCCGCTCCCG
>JAEUJH010000530.1 GCA_016794825.1 Gemmatimonadota bacterium | reverse complement strand
AGGACCCGGCCCGGGCCCGTCTTCGGTTCCACCGCGACCGCGCTATTTGGTGACGACATTGACCTTGGCTCCTTCCGCGAGTCCAGGGGGAGGATCGAGCACCACGCTCTCGCCGCCCGTCAAACCGCTCCGCACCTCGCGGCGACCGCCGGACACCGGCCCCGCCGCGATGACCTTCCGCGCGACCATCCCGTCGCGCACCACCCAGACGATCGTCTCCGCCCCTTCGGTGGCCACGGCCGCCGCCGGCACGAAGACCCGAGCCGGCGCGTCGGACGCCACCGTCGTGGTGTCGAGAAACTCGACCCGGGCCCCCATCTCGGGGAGAATCCGCGGATCGCGATCGGTGATGCTGACCTTGACCTGCACCGTGGCCCGCTGCCGATCGGCCGTCGGGACGATCTGGCGGACCCGGCCGCCGAAGCTGGCGGTGGGATAGGCGTCGAGCACCACCCGCGTGGCCTGCTCGTCGGTGATCTGCGCGATGTACGCCTCGTTGACGTCGACTTCGACCTCGAGGGTCTTGAGATCGGCCATGGTGACGACGGCGCCACGGGTCAGGCCACCGCCGCTGGCCACCGGGGCCACGACTTCGCCGACCTCGGCGTCCTTCCGGAGGACGGTCCCGTCGAACGGGGCCCGGATCAGGGTGTTCTCGAGATTGGCGCGGGCATAGAGGATGGCCGCCTCGGCCGCCTTGACCTGCGCCCCTTGGACCGCGATCCGCGCCTCGGCCCCGGCCAACTGCGACTCGAGATCCTCGACCGTCCGGGCCGCCTCGAGCTTGCGGCTCAGGAGGTCGCGCGCGCGGACCAGGTCGCGCTGGATCTGATCCCGACTGGTCCGCGCTTCCACCAGCGAGGCCTCGGCGCGAAGGCTGTCGGCCACCGCCTGCGCCACCGCCGCCTCGTACTCGGCGTTCTCGAGCCGGGCCAGGACCTGCCCCCGCCGGACCACGGAGCCTTCCTCGACTCCGAGCGCGGCCAGCCGCCCCGCGATCCGCGACGACACCGAAGCCCGGGTGCGGGCGACGACATAGCCGTTGGCCGTGATCCCGACGGCATTGGCTCCGCCGCCGGACACCTCCGCGCGCCCGACCTTCACGTCGGTGCCGCCACCTTTCCGGAGCGCAAACACCACCACGGCAATGAAGACGAGCGCGGCGCCGGCCAGGAGCGCGGTCCACCCGAGCGCCCGGCGAGGAGCGGCGGTGCTCTGGGTTCGGTCGATCTTGAGGCGTCCGAGGTCGGGACGTTGACTAGTCATGAAGTTCAATCTACGGTTTCGGTGTGTCTTCGGCAATAAGCCATAAAGGCAAACTCGCCAACCTGTTACGCTCCAACATCTCGTCGCTTTCCAGACCCGGAAATATCGGGTGCTACGTCGTACGACATATCGCGCGACGACGTTTCAGGCCTGCTTCAAGGTCCAATCCGGAAGTTCAACGACCCTGGTACTTGGGAGGCCTTTTTTCGAGGGCGGCTCGACCGGCTTCCTTGAAGTCCGCCGACACCAGGAGCTTGCGCACCGCGGTGGCGGAAACCCGGAGCGCCTCGTCGGCCGAGATTTCGGCGGCGGCAATGGCCCGCTTGGCGGCCGCGATCCCGAGCGGGGCCTTGGCCGCGATCCGCTCGGCCAGTTCGGTGGTGACCGCTTCGAGCTGGTGGCGCGGCACCACCCGGTTGGCGAGACCGAGGCGGAGCGCCTCGGCGGCGTCGAATCGGTCGGCGGTGAAGATCAGTTCCTTGGCCTTGGCCGAGCCGACCAGTTCCGGGAGCCAGGCACAGCCGCCCAGATCGGGAAAGATCCCGAACTCGATTTCGGGCAGCGCCATGATGGCGTCGTCGGCCAGGATCCGGAGGTCGCACGCCAGGGCCAGCTGGCAGCCCGCGCCTAACGCGTACCCCTGGACCATCGCGATGGTGGCGAAGCGCGACTCCCGGAGCCACCGGAACGCGTGCTGGACCAGTTCGACCTCGGGGAGCGGGGTCG
>JAEUJH010000526.1 GCA_016794825.1 Gemmatimonadota bacterium | reverse complement strand
CCCAAGCCCACCCATCCGGTCCGGCTCGAGCTCAGCCACTTTGCCACCATGCGCGACGGGGTCAAGCTCTCGGCCGACTTCTACTTCCCGGCGGATCTGGGCGGCAAGCTGCCCACCGTGCTGATCCGGACGCCCTACAACAAGAAAACGTTTCGCCTCGAGAAGGGCGTGGCCCGCTGGCTGGCCGGCCACGGCTACGCCGTCGTCGTTCAGGACGTCCGCGGCAAGTACGAGTCCGATGGCGAGTTCACCACCTCGGCCAACGATCGGAACGACGGCTACGACACGATGACATGGATTGCCGGCCAGCCCTGGACCAACGGGAAGATCGGCACCTACGGCTGTTCCTATCAGGGCGAGGATCAGATCCAGGTGGCCGCGCTCCGCCATCCGAACCACGCCGCGGCCATTCCCCAGGCGGCCGGTGGGATCATGACGTACTTCGGTGCCTGGAACGGCGGGGCCAACGAGTTGGTGTCGCTGGTGGGGTGGTTCCGCTCCGCCGGGGCCAAGCGCCATCCCAAGCTCTCGCCCGATCTGCCGCGGGAAGAGTATCTGGCGTATGCCCCCTACTTCGACTTCGGGGTCAAGGTGCCGGAGATCTCGGTCCGGACCCTGTCCGACATGCTGCCGATCGCGAGCATCACCGAGCGGGCGGGATCGCCGCCCAACGACTGGCGCGACTTCGTGACCCATCCGCCGGAGGACCCGTTCTGGAAGCGCTTCGGCTACGTCGAGCCGAGTGACAGCTTCGACGTGCCGGCGCTCCACGTGAACTCCTGGTACGATCCCGCGGTCGGGTGGACCGGGGTCCTCTTCAATCAGATGCGGACCAACGCCACCAGCGCCCGGGGCCGCGACAACCAGTTCCTCATCGTCTCGCCGGCGGCCCACTGCGGCTCCGAACGGCTCTCCGCCGAGAAGACCACCCTGGGCGAACGGGATCTGGGCGACACCCGGCTTGACTGGTTCGGGATCTACCTCAAGTGGTTCGACCACTGGCTCAAGGGCGCGGACAACGGGGTGACGTCGATGCCCAAGGTCCAGTACTTCGCGATGGGGCGGAACGCCTGGCAGTCGGCCGCCACGTTTCCGCTCGTTGAGCCGACCCCGTTCTATCTCCGGAGCGACGGTCGGGCCAACAGCCGGTTCGGAACCGGGGCGTTGTCGACGGTCAAGCCGGGGAACGAACCGGCCGACCGTTTCGTCTACGATCCCGGCACGCCGGTGCCCTCCAAGGCCGGGCCGATCTGCTGCACCTTCTCCAACGAACCGGCCGGCCCCGTCGACCAGCGCGACATCGAAACCCGGGGTGACGTGCTGGTCTACACCTCCGAGCCGTTCGTCCGCGCCATCGAGATGACGGGGCCGCTCAAGGCGGTGCTCTACGTGTCGTCGTCGGCCAAGGACACGGACTTCACGGTCAAGGTGCTCGATGTCCAGCCGGACGGTCGGGCCTTCAATCTGCAGGAGGGGATTCAGCGAGCCCGCTATCGCGACGGATACCGGAAGCCGACGTTCATGGAGCCGGGCGGCGTGTATCGGGTGGAGGTCGACCTCCAGGCCACGAGCAACGTGTTTGCCCCCGGGCACCGGATCCGGGTCGAGGTGTCGAGCAGCAACTTCCCCCGGTTCGACCGCAACCTGAACACCGGCGGGGTCAACTGGGACGAGACGGCCTGGGTAGCGGCGACCAACACCATTCACCACTCTTCTCGCTACCCGTCGCACCTGTTGTTGCCGATGCTCGCTCAGTGAACGCCGCTCACGCGGCGTTCACCTGACGTTCATCGCCCGTTCACGTCGAGCGGATCTCGACTGGGGGCCGTCGGATTGCTGGCCCACGTTCAGCCGCCGGACACCCCGTAGCAAAACGGCCGACCCTGGATCGCGGTGATACAGGGGTCGGCCGTTCCGTTTTCCTGGCGAATCTGCCTAACTGCAAGATCCAGAACGGTTTTCCACCGACACGCCGCGCGGCCACGAACTTGCCCTCCGCCCTGGCGAAGCTCGACACGCCACATTCACCGTTCCGGACTGGAGTCCCCTCGATGCGCCTGCGTTCACTTGCGACCACTGGCCTGCTTGGCCTCGGTGTCCTGCTCACCGCCTGCTCGGATCTGGCGACTGCCCCTGACGATCAGGGAGCGGTGCAGCCGTCATTCAAGGGTGGCGGCGGTGGTGGTGGGGGCGGCGGTGGTGGTGGCGGGACTACGCCGAAGCCCGGCCGGATCCAGACTGCGTCGGCCGCGGCGGTCTGCGATGGGGGGACGACGATCGGGGTCACCATCCGCAAGGGGATTCAGGACCGGGCCGAGATCCGGATGGCCATTACCGGCGCCCCGACGGCACCGGCCCTGGCGCCCGGCGAGTCCCTGTTCTGGACCTTTACCATTACCGATGACGCCACCGGCGCCCGGTTGCTCGGCTACGGGACCAGCGGCCAGTACTTCGGGACCACGGCGCTGATCACCATCTCGGGCGGGTCCACCACGCCCGGCGTCCACGACTTCACGTTCCTGGCGCAGAACCATCGGATCACGACGCTGCCGCCGTGGGATCAACTCCTGGTGGCGCCGGCGGTGGAGACTTGCCGGGCCAGCATGGTGGTCGTCGCGAACTGAGCCAGTTCAGTTCCGGGGCCGGGGGTCCGTCGTCGACGGGCCCCCGGCTTCGATTTCCGCGAGGACGGCCGCCGTGTGCTCACCGAGCGCGGGAACCCGGCCGAGTCGGGGACGAGCCCCGGCCAGGTTGTGGGGCGGGAGGAGGACCGGGAACTCGCCCGTGGCGGCGGTGCCGGTGGTCCACCGCCCGCGGGCGCGGAGCTGGGGATGCGCCGCCACCGCGGCGAGATCATTCACGACCGCGTTGGCGATCTCGCCTATCTCGAGGCGTTCGACCACGGTCGAGACCGGGAGGGCGCCGAGGATCGTCTCGATCAGGCTCTCGAGTTCGACCCGGTTGATCAGGCGGTCGGGGTTTCGGGCGTAGCGCGGGTCGTCGGCCAGTTCGGGGCGTTCGAGGACGGCCTGGCAGAGCCGGCGGAACTCGCGGTCGCTTTGGATGGCGAACATCACCTCGCCGTCGGCGCAGCGATAGGCGCCGTAGGGCACGATCATGTTGTGCCGGAGCCCCGCGCGGGCCGGCGGCTTGCCGGTGCCGAGCTGGACGTAGAGCTGCGGGGTCATCCATTCCACCAGACACTCGAGCATCGAGATGTCGATCCGGGTGCCGCGGCCGGTCTTGCCCCGCTGGATCAGCGCGGCCAAAACACTCGAGTAGGCGTAATGTCCGGCCGAGATGTCGGCGATGCTGATGCCGACCTTGGCCCGCGCCTCCGGGGTGCCGGTCAGGCTCACGACCCCGGCCTCGGCCTGGATCAGCATGTCGTACGCCTTCTTGTCGCGATAGGGCCCGTCCGGCCCGTAG
>JAEUJH010000520.1 GCA_016794825.1 Gemmatimonadota bacterium | reverse complement strand
GGCGGCGTCGGGGCCGACCACATCAAGGCCGCCGGCGGCCAGGTGATCGTCCAGGACGAAGCGACCTCCGTCGTGTGGGGCATGCCGGGCACGGTCGCCGACGCCGGGTTGGCGGATCAGGTGCTCCCGCTGCCCGCCATTGCCGATGAACTGATCCGCCGGGTGACCGTCGGACGTGCGGTGCCCGGCGCGCTCGCCGGGCGGAAATAGGCACCACCATGGCCATCACGCCCGCGACCTTCGAATACTTCCGGAAGCTGGTCGAGCAACGATCCGGCATCGTGCTGGAAGCCGGGAAGGAATACCTGATCGAGAGCCGCCTGGCCCAGGTGGCCCGGGCCCAGGGATTCGCCACGATCGACGAGCTCGCCACCGAACTCGGTACCACCAACTTCAACTCGCTCCATCGGCAGGTGGTCGAAGCGATGACCACCAACGAGACGAGCTGGTTCCGCGACATTCATCCGTTCGAGGCGCTCAAGAAGAAGGTGCTCCCCGAACTGATCAACCTTCGAGCGGGCGAGGCCCGTCTCAACATCTGGTGCGCCGCCTCGTCCAGCGGCCAGGAGCCCTACACGCTGGCGATGATGATCCGGGAACACTTCCCGAAGCTGGCCGCCTGGAAGATCCAGATCCTCGCCACCGACATCTCGACCGCCATGCTCGCCAAGGCCCGGGCCGGCCGGTACTCGCAGCTCGAGATGAACCGGGGACTGCCGGCCCCCCTGCTGGTGAAGTACTTCCGGAAGGACGGCACCGACTGGGTCATCAAGGATGACGTCCGTCACATGGTCGAGTTCCGGGAACTCAACCTGGCGGAACGGTGGCCGACGCTTCCGGCGATGGACCTCGTGATGATGCGCAACGTCATGATCTACTTCGACGTCGCGCTCAAGAAGGACATTCTGCGCAGGGTCCGCCAGGTCCTCCGGCCGGACGGATACTTCATGCTCGGCAGCGCCGAGACCACCCTGTCGCTCGACGAAGCGTTCCAGCGGGAACAGATCGATCGAGCGGTGGTCTATCGGCTGAGCGGAGCCAAAGCGGGGAGGGAACGTGTCGGGGTTTGATCGCGCCATCGTCGAGATCATCGACAATGTCTGGCAGTCGGTTTTCGACGGCCACGCCGTGGAGGAGGATCCGTTCCGGCTGGCCGGGCTGCACGCCCGCACCTTTGCGGGCGTGGTTCAGATCAGCGGGGCCTGGGACGGGGCCGTGGCCGTGCAGTGCGGGGAAGACCTGGTCCGCCGGGCCGCCGTCGCGATGTTCGCGATCGCCCCGGAAGCGGTGAGCTCCGCGGAAATGCAGGACGCCCTCGGGGAACTCGCCAACATGGTCGGGGGAAACTTCAAGGCCTTGCTGCCGGAGCCCTGCTTCCTCTCGCTCCCGGTCACGGTCGAGGGCGACGACTTCCGGCTCCGGCTGCCCAACGCGGCGCAGGTGCTGCAGAGCGCCTTCCGCGACGGCGACGACGTCTTCTGCGTTACGGTGCTTCAGCGAGTGGCGGTGCCGTCGGACAGCCTCTGATCGCCGTCGCCAGGCGCTGCCGGGTCCGCTTCTCGACATACAGGGCCCGGTCGGCCCGGGCCAGCAGCGCGCCGAGCGGCTCTTCCAGCCGGCCGTCGAACGCCACCGTACCGACGCTGAAGCTCAGCGCCACCGCCCGCTCCGGCTGGGCGTTCTCTTCCGCCAGATTGGTCGCCAGGCGCCGCTGCATCGCGGCGCCCTGATCGCCGGCGCCGTCGAGCGCCAGGATCACGAACTCGTCGCCCCCGATTCGCGCCACCACGTCCGACTGCCGGAAGGTCTGACGCAGCACCGCCGCGGTCCGGATCAGGGCCTGGTCGCCCTGGTGATGCCCGAACCGATCGTTGATGACCTTGAGATCGTCGACATCGACGAAGAAGAGCACGAACCGGCACCCCGTGCGCCCCGCCAGCCGGAGGTGCCCCTGGGCGATCGTCGTGAAGCCGCGCCGGTTGAGCAGGCCGGTCAGTTCGTCCGTCAGTGAAAGCCCTCGCAGCGAGGCCACCAGCCGGTGCCGCTCCACCGCGCAGCGGATCGTTCGGGCCAGCCCTTCCGCGGAGAGACTCGGCTTGAGCACCATGTCCTGGGCCCCGGCCTGAACCGCCTCGATCGCCAGTTCCTCGTCAGCCGGGCGGCTCAGGATCACGATCGGCACCTGAGGAACGGCCGCCGCCAACGTCGCGTAGGTGTCGAGCCCGAGGCTGTCGGGAAGATCGAGGTCGAGCAGGATCAGGTCGATGTCGCCGGCCACGGCTCGCTCCTGCGCCACCGCCAGACTCGCTTGCGACTCCACCTCGAACGACGCCGTGCGCGACCGGGCCAGGAGCTGCCGGATCCGCATCGCGTCGACCGGATTATCTTCGACCAGCAGCACCCGGTATCGAACCCGGGGCGCCACCCGCCTCGGGCTGGAACGATCGCTCGATCCACCTAACGATCCACTGGCAATCGGCGTGGACTTCACCGTCGACAACGGCACACGAACTCCCGGCTGGAGGTCTCGATCAGTCCGCCGGCGTTCGTTGCCGCTCGGCTGATCCCGCGTGCCCGAAAAGCAGGCTGTGTGCCACCTGACGACCGGCTCGATAAGAAAAAGCGTCGCAATCGCTTAGCCCCGCCCGCTCCCTTGGATGAGGGCCGTTCGGCCCCTACCTTTCGATCCGTGGCGGAAAGAACTTCCGGTCAGATCGGAGCCGATCGATGAGACAGGCCTACGCGACGGGAACCCCCTGGGAACCGATCGTCGGATACAGTCGCGCCGTCCGCGTCGGCGCGGTCATCCAGGTGTCCGGAACCACCGCCACCGACGCCGAGGGACGGGTCGTCGGGCCCGGCGATCCCTACGCCCAGACGGTGCAGACCCTCGCCAACGTCGGACGGGCCCTCGAGGCGCTCGGCGCCACCTTCGCCGACGTCGTCCGGACCCGGATTTATGTCACCGACATCAGCCAGTGGGAGCCGGTTGGCCGGGCCCACGGGGAGGTGTTCGGGGCCATCCGGCCGGCCACCTCGATGGTCGAGGTCAGCCGGTTGATCGATCCGGCCATGCTGGTCGAGATCGAAGCCGAAGCCATCGTCACCAGGTAGGTTTGCGCCCATGAGCCTTGCCACCTTGCCGCCGCCACTGCCCAGCCTCCTGGCGGGCGCGATCGACTACGCCGGCCTCTTCCCGCCCGCGGCCCTCGGCATGGCCGAGGCGGTCGCCAACTACGCCGCCTACCGGGAGTCGGAGGATCGGGCCGCCCTGGGCCGCTTCATCGTCCCGGCCGGCCGACTCGAGGAGTGCCTCGACGAAGTCGCCCGACTCGGCGGCACCGGCTGGCGGTTCAGCATTACCCTCGGGGCCGATCCCGTGGGCGAACTGGTTCGGCTGGTCGAGACGGCCTCCGGCGCCCAGGCGCAGGGACACGCCGTCGACTCCTTCGAGGCGCGGGTCGCGTCACCGGCGGAGGTCGAACGGCTGGCTCGGGCCGTCGCCGGGCGCGGTCAGTGGTACGGCGAGGTGGCGCCGGGCGAGCCGTTCGTGGCCATTCTCGATGCCATCGGCCAGCAGGGAGGACGTGCCAAGCTGCGGATGGGCGGGGTCACCCCGGAGGCGTTTCCGGAGGCCGGAGTCGTCGCCCGGTTCCTGGTGGCGCTGGCCGTCCGGCGGCTTCCGTTCAAGGCCACCGCGGGCCTCCATCACCCGGTCCGCGGCACCTACCGCCTGACCTACCGGCCCGATGCCCCGGTCGGGCTGATGTACGGCTTCCTC
>JAEUJH010000499.1 GCA_016794825.1 Gemmatimonadota bacterium | reverse complement strand
GGCCGCCCGATTCACCACGGATCGGGCCCCGATTCCGGTCATCAATCCCCCCGATACCTCGTTCGTGCCGGCGTCGGAGTATCCGCCGCTGATTCCGCCGCTGTTCGGCAACGTGGAACTCCGCTACGAGCAGCCCCGGTTCTTCGTCGGCGGCGGGGTCCGGTGGGCCGCCGCGCAGACCCGGCTCGGTGACTTCGAGACCCGGACCGACGGCTACGCCGTCGGCGATCTCCATGCCGGCGTCCGGCTCCTGGTCGGCGCCCGGTTCCACACCCTCACGCTCCGGATCGACAACGTCGCCGACGCGGAGTACCGGGATCATCTCTCCCGGATCAAGGAGATCGAGCCCAATCCGGGCCGCAACGTCAGTCTGTTGTATCGCCTCACGTTCTGAGGCGCCGTTTCCGCCTGCGGCGCCTCCGGTGACGCGGGGCATGTCATCCGTTTCTTTCACGAAGGAGAGAGTCGAAATGCCGTACCAGCTGATGATCCGACGGAGCCTGACCCTCGTTCTCCTGCTCGGGGCCGCGGCCCTCGGCGCCTGCGGTGACGACGAAGAGGAGCAGGAACCCGAAGTCGAGACCATGCGAGTAGTGATCGGCGAAACGACGGTCAACTTCGGCAACGGGGGCTGCACTCCCTCGGTGGCGAGCGTGACCATTCCGACCGGCGGCGCTCCCGTCACCGCGTCGTTCCTCAAGGCCGACGGCAGTCCCGAGACGATCGTCACCGAAGCGGAGTTCGAACTCAAGGTCGAGCCGGCCGGCCGGTTTACCAGGACCAGCGGCTTTGCCGGAACGATCTCGGGCGGCACCGCCGGGACCACCACCTTCAGCTTCAGCCTCTTCCACAAGGAAGAGCAGCACGAGGACTACGGCCCCTGCCAGTTGCCGATCGTGGTGCAGTAACGCCGTAACCGGGTGGCGGGTCGCTCGACCGGCCCGTCACCCACCCTTCCGCCGGGAGAGGGCGCCCGGCAGATTGAGGCATGACCCCACCCGTCGCTCTCGTCACTGGCGCCACCGAGGGAATCGGTCGCGCCGTCTGTTTTTCGCTCGGGCGCGCCGGATACGCGGTGGCGGCCGTGGCTCGCACCCCCGATCGGGTTCGCGCCCTCGTCGTCGCCCTCGAGGCGGCCGGAATCCGGGCGTTCGGATACCCGGCCGACGTGTCGGATCCCGACGCGGTGGCGGCCCTGGTTTCCGCCACGGAGTCGGCGCTCGGTCCGGTCGACGTCCTCGTCAACAACGCCGGCATCCTGATCGACGGTCCGGTGCTCGAGATGTCGCTCGAGGCGTGGGATCGGACGTTTGCCGTCAATGTCCGAAGCCTGTTCCTGACCTGCCGGGCGGTGCTGCCCGGGATGGTGGCCCGCGGGCGCGGCGACATCGTCAACATCGCGAGCCTGGCGGGAAAGAACGGCGTGCTCAACGCCGCCGCCTACGCCGCGTCGAAGCACGCCGTGCTCGGGTTCAGTCGCTCCCTGATGCTCGAAGTCCGGAAGCAGGGCGTCCGGGTCATCGCCATCTGCCCCGGGAGCGTCGACACGCCGATGATGCATGGTCAGGGTGCCTTTGCGCCCGCGTTCGACCGGATCCTCCAACCGGAGGACGTGGCGGCCGCGGTCGTCGATGCCCTGTCTCTCCCCCGCCGGGCCATGGTGAGTGAACTCGACATCAGACCGTCCAATCCCTGACCCGAGAGGCGGGTGGTGGGATCGCCCGCTGGCGCTGTCGGCGGCGGCCATCGGCTTGGGCTGGGCCGCCTTCGGAGCCGGCTGGTTCCGCCATTGGATGGCCTGGCCTCTGGGCCTGGCCGGCACCGGGCTCGGCGCGCTCGCGTTCGAGCGGGGTCGGCGGATTGCCCGGCGGCGGCAGGCGGAGTTGCGCGCGGCCGCCGAGGCCGCGGCGGTCCGGAATCGGGAACTGGAACTGCTCCGGGTCCTCGGCGCGGCGCTGCTAACCTTCCAGGACTCCGACGAACTCTTTTTCGAAGTGGCCAAGGTGGCGCGCGACCTGGTCGGCGCCGACGCCGGCGCGGTGCTGCTCCGGTCCGACGAGGGGCAGTTCCTCCGGATCGCGGCGGCGAGCGGCGAACTCGCGGCGGCCACCGGGCGGCTGCTGACGGTCGAGGGCTCCCTGATCGGTCCGGCGCTGGCCGGCGAACCGGTGACGGTGGAGCGAGCCTCGGCCGATCCGCGGTTCGAGCCGATCGAAGGCGTGGTGGCCGATCTCGACCGGATCGCGGCCGTGCCGCTGGTATCGCGGGGCTCGGTCCTCGGCGCGGTGGCGGTGGCCAATCGGGCCCGGCGGCCCGTTTTCGGGCCGCTCGACCTCGAGGCCCTCGCCACCCTGGCCGAACAGGTGGCCATCGGTCTCGATCGGGCCGCCATGCTCGACGAGGCCCGCCGCAACGAACGGATCCTCGAGCAGACCAACCGCGAGCTGATCGAGGCAACCGCGCTCAGGACCCAGTTCCTGGCCAACATGTCGCACGAGTTGCGGACCCCGCTCAACGCCATCATCGG
>JAEUJH010000408.1 GCA_016794825.1 Gemmatimonadota bacterium | reverse complement strand
CCATGGCGGTGATCCGGCGCGGCGTCGGCGTCCTGTGCGGGGCCCTGCTGCTCTACCTCCTGCTCAAGCCGGTGCCGATCGAACCGGCTCCGTGGACGCCAACGCCCAACGTCGGCCTGACCGGCCCCTATGAGCCGAACGACCTCCTCACCGCGGCCGACTCGATTCTCCTCCCGGCCGTGGGTCCCGAGGACATCACCGTCGGCCCGGACGGGCGGCTCTACACCGGCCTGGTCGACGGGCGGATCGTTCGGATCGATCCGGCCACCGGCGCCGTCGACTCCGTTGCCACCACCGGCGGCCGGCCCCTGGGCCTCCGGTTCGATCGCGACGGCCGCCTCGTGGTGGCCGACGCTCGCCGGGGACTGCTCTCGATCGACTCAGCCGGTGCCGTGCGAGTGCTCGCCGAATCGGCGGGTGGCTACCGGTTCAACTTTACCGACGCCGTCGACATCGCCCCCGACGGGATCATCTGGTTCTCCGACGCCTCGCGGCGCTGGGACGTCTCGACCGGCGGGTTGTTCGACTTCTGGGAGAGCCGGCCGACCGGCCGTCTGCTCCGGTACGACCCGACCACCGGGCAGACCACCGTCGCCCTCGATTCGGTCGACTTCGCCAACGGCGTGGCCGTCGGTCCCGGGGGCGCCTGGCTGCTCCTCAACGAGACGATGGCGGGACGGATCCACCGGTACTGGATTGCCGGACCGCGGGCAGGAACGTCGGAAATTTTCGTCGCTGGCCTGCCGGGGATGCCCGACAACATCGGCTACGATGGTCGGGGGCTGTTCTGGGTGGGCCTCTACGCGCCGAGGACGCCGGCCACCACCAGGATCCGAGCGCTGCCGCCCTTCGTCCGGAAGATGATCTACCGAATTCCCGAACGACTCCGCCTCAGCAAGGCGGAAGCGCACGGCATGGTGATCGGCATCGATACCCTCGGCCAGGTGCGATTCAACCTCCAGGATCCGACCGGTCGGTACCACGCCACGACCGGCGCCGTGGCCACCGGCGATACGCTGTTCGTCAGCACCCTGGTCCGGGACGTCGTGGCCCGGGTCCGGTTGCCGCAGGGACGATGAGGCTGCTCCGGCTGACCGGCTGCCTCCCGGCCGTGCTGGTCGCGGCCTGCGGGAGCACCACCGAGCCCGTCCCGATGACTCCACCGACGTTCGGCCCGCCGGCCATGATCCCCGCGCCCGTCAGCACGCCGGGCTGGGAAGACAGCGGCTACGTCACGCCGGACGGCCGGACGATGTACTTCACCTATCTCAGGATCGACCCGGTCGTCTTCCTTCAATCGGGCCGGATTCGGGTCAGCGGGCCGGTTCGGCCCGGGTGGCCCACCACGCCGCCGTACGACACGCTCGGCGCCGAGATCCACCGGAGCGATCTGGTCGGCGGCCAATGGACCGAGCCCGTCAACCTCGGGCCGACCATCAATCTGCCCCAGGGTCTCGAAGGGGATCAGTGGGTATCCGAAGACGGCAACCGGATCCTCTTTTCCGATGGCGCGCCCTCGCTCCCGGATCGCCCGCAGCAGGCGCTCTACTATGCCGAAAAGCGGAACGGAGTGTGGCAGCCGGCGGTGCTGGCGAGCAGCGCCGGATTTCCGTTCGTCGCGCACGACGAGAATCCTCACCTGACCCGCGACGAGCAGACGCTCTTCTTCGAGTCGAGTCGCCCGGGCGGTTTCGGACTCCAGGACATCTGGATGTCGCGGAAGGTCAATGGTCGCTGGACCGCGCCCGAGAACCTCGGCGCCGCGGTCAACGGGCCCGGTGTCGACGGATCGCCGTTCAGTCTCGACGGGACCGAGCTGTACTGGGATGACAAGGGCGGCGGCGTCGGGATCCGCTGGTCGGTCCGGCAGACGAACGGCGCCTGGCGGCCAGCCGCCGTGGTTCTGCCGGGTCCCTACGGCGACCCCTCGATCACCGAAAGCGGCGACCTCTACGTCATCGGCGGCCGGGTGGTTGCCGACGGATTCGATGCCGACGTCTATTTCGTGCCGCGCCGCCGCTGAGTGCCGCGGTCGCGCGCCCATGCACCCTCATCCGGGAACACCATCATGATCCGCCAGCTATCCGCGACACTCGCGCTGCTGCTGCTGACCGCGCCCGCGGCCGCCCAGACCAAACTCAAGGTCTACATCTCGGTCGACATGGAAGGGATCGCCGGCATCGTCTCGGCCGCGCAGACCGGTGGCAGCGACTACGAGTGGGCCCGGCCCCTGATGCTGGCCGAGACCAACGCGGCCATTGCCGGGGCCTTCGAGGCCGGGGCCACCGAGGTGGTCGTCAATGACGCTCACGGGACTCACACCAACCTCCGCGCCGACCAGGTCGATCGGCGCGCCACCCTCATCAGCGGCTCCCCGAAGCCTCTCGGCATGGTGGAAGGCCTCGACGGGACGTTCGACGCGGTGATCTTCATCGGGTACCACGGCCACGCCAATCAGGTCGACGCCCTCCACGGTCACACCTACAGTCACGCTCTCCGCCATGTCCGGCTCAACGGCCGCGAGGTCGGTGAATACGGAACGGCGGGCATGGTGGCGGGCCACTTCCGGGTGCCGGTGGTGTTCGTGTCGGGCGATCGGGCGTTCGCGGAGGAGGCGCGGTCGTTCTTCCCGGGTGTCGAAGCGCTCGCGGTCAAGGACGCGATCGGGTTCAACGCGGCCCGGACGCTCCACCCGGCCGTGGCGCGGGAGCGGATCACGGCCGGAGTCAAAGCCGCCCTTGCCGGGCGAGCCAAGGCCAAGCCGGTTGTGATCACGACGCCGATCAACCTCGAGGTCGAACTGAGCGCCACCCCGTACGCCGACGCGATGATGTTCGTTCCCGGGATGGAGCGGGTCGACGGCGCCACGGTCCGCTATCGGGCTCCCGACGCGCTGGTGGCCTACAAGGTGTCCCGCCTGATTCGGATGCTCGCCCGCGACT
>JAEUJH010000371.1 GCA_016794825.1 Gemmatimonadota bacterium | reverse complement strand
GATTCGGCCGAGTTGCTCAAGACCGCGGCCAAGCACTACCTGTTCATCTCGTCGATTTCCGCCTACGCCAACTTCGACCAGCCCGGCACGACCGAAGACGCTCCGGGTGGCACGCTGAAGGACCCGACCGTCGAGGACATCACCGAGGAAACGTACGGGCCGCTCAAGGTGCTCTGCGAGAAGGCGGTCCAGGCAGCGTTCCCGACGGGCGCGATCGTCGTCCGGCCGGGATACATCGTGGGCCCCGGCGACAGCACCGACCGCTGGACCTACTGGCCGGTGCGGGTGGCGGCCGGCGGTGAAATGCTGGCCCCCGGCCAGGCGGCGGATCCGATCCAGGTCATCGACGCGCGGGATCTGGCGCAGTTCGTCATCCACCTGATCGAGCGGCAGACCACCGGCGTGTTCAACGCGGTCGGACCGGCCAAGCCGATTCTGATGGGCGAAATGCTCGACCGCCTGAAGGCGGCGACCAGCTCCAACGCCACGTTCACGTGGGTCGATGCCGCCTGGCTCGACGGTCAGAAGGCCTCGTTCCCGATCTGGAACGCGCAGACCGGCCCGTACGCCCAGGTCCACACGGTCAGCAATGCCCGCTCGGTGGCCGCCGGTCTGACCTACCGGTCGCTCGAGGAGACCGCTCGCGACACGCTGACCTGGTGGAACGGCCTGCCGGAGGAACGGCGGAACGGCATGCGGTCCGGGCTCCGGCAGCAGCCCGGGCTCGCCACACCGACGGCGGCCCTTTCCGCGCAGATGGAGGCGGAGGCCAAGCTGCTGGCGGCCTGGAAGGCGCGGAAGTAAACCCACCGACCGACGACGTTGGTACCCGGGGGCCTCTGGTCCGTAGGACGAGAACACGCCTCCGGGTGCCGTATGTCGATCTCCCCGCTCATCGTCCGCAGCCCCGCCTGGTTCGGGGTCCTCCTGACGCTGGCGTCGGCCGGGCTTCGAGTCGACGCCGCGGTCGGGCAGGAACCGATCCGCGGGTTTCCGACCGACCTGCTGGCCGACCAGTTGGCCCGGGAATCCCGAGCGGGCCGGATTCCGAACCGCGACACCCTCGCGGCCCTGATGCGTCGGCTGACCCGCGGGCCGCACTTTGCCGGTACTCCGGCTTCACGGGCCATCGCCATGGCGCTGGCCGCCCGCTGGCGCGGGTACGGGCTCGAGGTCGAGGTCGACTCGTTCCAGGCCGTCGTTCCGTTGCCGATCGACCCCGTCGTCGAACTGGTGGCACCGGTGCGCCACGTGGCCACCCTGCTCGAACCGCCGCTCGACGACGATCCCGACACGGCGCTGCCCGGCCATTTGCCGGCCTTCAGCGGGTTCTCGCCCGACGCTGATGTGACGGCCGAGGTCGTCTACGTCAACTACGGCTTCCAGGACGACTTCCGGGTACTCGACTCGCTCGGCATCAGCGTCAAGGGCAAGATCGTCCTGGTGCGCGATGGGGGGATGCCCTCGCCGAAGTGGCTCCTGGCCGCCGAGCGCGGGGCCGTGGCCTGCCTGATGTACCACGACCCGCGCGACGAAGGGTACTTCCACGGCGACCCGTACCCGGTCGGGGCCCGCCGCCCCGAAACCGGGATCCGGTCAGCCTCGGTGCTCGGCTACGAGCAGTTCGAGCCCGATGGCTTGCCGACCGGATCCGAGAACGGGAGGGCCCGCCCTCGCATTCCGGTCGTTCCGATTTCCGCCCGCGACGCGCTCCCGATTCTCCAGCACTTGACGGGTCCCGTGGCGCCGCTGACCTGGCGCGGCGCGCATCCCGTGACCTACCGGCTCGGTGCCGGCGGACCCGCGCGGGTCCGGATTCGAACCCGGAGCGACTGGTCCCGGCGCTGGCTCCATAACGTCGTCGGCACGATGCCCGGCGCCCGGTCCGGCGATCAGTGGATCCTGTTCGGCGTGCACCATGACGCCATCGGCGGCGCGGGCGCCGACGATCCGGTGTCCGGCCTGGTGGCCCTCGACGAAGCCATCCGCTCGCTGACGTCGCTCCGGGCCGAGGGATGGCGGCC
>JAEUJH010000272.1 GCA_016794825.1 Gemmatimonadota bacterium | reverse complement strand
GTTGAGGACCGCGTCGTCGCACGCCAGTTCGCGCGCCACCCGGGCCTGGCGCGCGGCCACCCAGACCAGCGGATTGAACCAGTAGACCGCGCAGGCCAGCCGACCGAGGAGATGAGTCAGACAGTCGAACCGGACCACGTGAGCCAGTTCGTGGACCACCACCTGGCGACGCCGCGCCTCGGTCCAGTCGACGCCCACGGTCGGAAGCAGGATCGTCGGCCGGACCGTGCCCCAGGTGCACGGGGTGCCGACGGTGTCGGATTCGAGGAACCGGATCGATCGTCGGAGCGGCCGGTCGGCCAGCACGTCGGCGACGGTGTCGATCCACGCCGGCGACTGGAGCGGAACCGCCGAGGCGGCCAGGCGGCGGACGGCGACCATCCCGGCCACGAGCCAGGCGGCGACCGCGGCGGTGCCTAACGCCCAGAGCCAGAGGGCCGCGGCGAGCCACTTGGCGGGGCCGGCGCCCCAGGCCGCCGGCGCGAGGGCCGGGGCCACGGTGGTCGCGAGGGTCCCGGCCGAAGCGGGCTCGGTCGGGGTCGGTGCCGAGGCGATCGGCGTGGTGGCCGACGCGACTGGCGTGGTGACCGACGCGACCGGCGCCAGGGCCGCCGGACTCGCCTCGGCCAGCGGAGCCAGCGGAGTCAAGGCCCCGGCGACCAGCGTCGTGGCCGCGGCCCGATCGATCGCCTCGGGCGGTGCCGCGGGCTCAGGCGCGCGGGGCGCGGTCGGTGCCCGGGGCGGAATCGGGGCGCGGGCGGGCAGCGGGGCCGTCGGGTCGGCGGCAAGCAGGAGCGAGCCAGCTGGAAGCGCCGGCCAGGCCGGCACGGCCAGCGCCACCAGGGGCAACCCCAGCGTCGCCACCAGTCCGGTGGTCCAGATCAGGTGCTGGATGGCGGCGGACGCGCGGCGAGCCAGCCCCGCCACGGCGGCGGTGAGGGCCAGCAGGAGCGCGGCCTTGAGCGTCAACGAGACCACGAGTTCGAGCGTCGGCATCTCAACGACCCTCCTTCCGGGCGTCGGCGATCAGCTTGGCCAGCCGGTCCAGCTCCTCCTTGGGGAGCGGCCGGTCGTCGTCGAGCAGGGCGGCCATGGCCTGCGCGGCCGACCCGTCGAAGAAGGTGCGAACGACCTGGTCGAGGGCATTGACCCGGGCGCGTTCCCGCGGCACGGTCGGCACGAACACGTAGCGGGGCCCGTCCTGTTGGTGGCGAAGGTGCCCTTTGTCCTCGAGGACCCGGAGCAGGGCCCGGACGGTCGAATAGCTCGGTGGGTCGGTCAGCTCGGCCTGGACCTCGTTGGCCGTGGCGCGGCCGAGCCGGTAGACGATGTCCATGATCTGGCGTTCGCGGCGACTGAGCGCCGGGGCGGGGGAGCGGGGCATGGGGTCTCCCTACGAGGTCGAGGTGCTAAAGATTCAGCACTGTGCTAAAAAACTAGCATTCGACGACGCGCCGTCAAGAGGGTGACCGACGCGAGGGCTCAGATCACGCCCCCCCGTCGCCACCGGCCGATAGCGTCATGCTCTTCGTCGAAGGCCGCCAACACCTCGGCCGGCGCGACCGTGGCGACGCCGGCCTTGGCGACTTCGAGCCCGGCGGCGTAGTTGGCGAGGAATGCGGCTTCCGGCACGCTGGCGCCGGCGGCGAGGGCGGTGGCCACCCAGGCGGTGACGGTATCGCCGGCGCCGGACACGTCGTAGACCTCGCGGGCCCGGCTGGGCACCTGCATCCGGCGGCCGTCGTGGGTCACCAGCGCCATCCCTTCGGCGCCGAGAGTCACCAGCAGGTTGTCGACGGCGAGCCGCTCGCGAGCCTGGATCAGGGCCAGGGGATCGCGGCTGATGTCGACGCCGGCGCCGAGGGCGGCCTCGAGCTCGCGACGATTGGGCTTGAAGACCGTGGCGCCCCGGTACTCGAAGAAGTGCCGGTA
>JAEUJH010000246.1 GCA_016794825.1 Gemmatimonadota bacterium | reverse complement strand
CCTCTTTGCCGACCGCACCATCCAGGACTATCCGGTCGACTACAACTATCAGGACGAGTCGCACCGGTTCGGGCAGGCGGGCCGGCTCTGGCGCCAGGCCGCGGCTCCGGGGTCGGCGAAGTGGAACGAGGTCATGAAGGGGTTCCTGGACCAGGACTTCGTGTTCTCACCGACGCTGACGATCTACGAGGCTTCGCGCGATGCGATGCGGGCCCGGACCGCGGAGTGGCACGAGACCTACACGCTGCCGTCGCTGTGGAACTTCTATCAGCCGAATCGGAAGGCGCACGGGTCGTACTGGTTCGACTGGACCACGAGGGACGAGATCGAGTGGAAGGAGAACTACCGGCTCTGGATGCGGTTCCTCAACGAGTACAAGAACCTGGGCGGGAAGGTCTGCACCGGTTCGGACTCGGGGTTCATCTTCAAGCTCTATGGCTTCGACTACATCCGGGAGCTGGAGCTGTTCCAGGAGGCCGGCTTCCATCCGCTCGAGGTGATCCGCGCGGCCACCCTCTGCGGGGCCGAGGCGCTGATGAAGCCCAAGGGCAAGAAGCCGGAGTTCGGGTTGGTGCGGGCCGGCATGCTGGCCGATCTGATCATCGTGCCGGAGAACCCGCTCCAGAACTTCAAGGTTCTCTACGGTACCGGCCACATCCGGGTCGATGACGCCACCAACCGGCCGGTTCGGGTCGGCGGGGTCAAGTACACGATCAAGGACGGCATCGTCTACGACGCCAAGAAGCTGCTGGCCGACGTGGCCGCCATGGTCGAGCGGGCCAAGAAGAACTAGGAGCCCGCGCCCGTGCCGATCCGGAAGCGGATCAAGTGGACCCTGTTCACGGCCCAGTCGTTCGGCTCGGCCGGATTCCTGGTGGCTTCCACGGTCACCCCGATCGTGGGCGCCCGGCTGTCGGGGCGTCCGAGCTGGGCCGGGGTGCCGACCGCGTTCTACTGGGGCGGGGCGGCGCTGTTCGCGATGGTCTGGGGTCGGCTGATGGATCCACTGGGCCGGCGGCGGACGCTGACCCTGGGGCTCTCGCTCGGCGTGGTCGGCGCGATCGTGGCGGCGGGGGCGGTGATGGCCGGCTCGTTTCCGGGGTTCGTGGCCGGCCTGTTGCTGATGGGCGGGGCCAACTCGTCGCTCCAGCTGGCCCGGTTCATGGCCGGCGAGGTCCATCAGCCGGAGGAACGGGGTCGGGCCATTTCCACCGTCGTGATGGGCGGCACGGTGGGCGCGGTGATGGGGCCGGGGCTGGTGGCGCCGATGTCGGCGGTGGCGGAGTCGTTCGGGCGGCCGGGGCTGTCGGGCCCGTTCATGGCGAGTTCGTTCTTCTTCCTGTTGGGAAGCCTGGTCGTCTTTGCGTTGTTGCGGCCCGATCCGCGCGACGTGGCCCGGGCGCTGGCGGTGGAGCCGGGCGGGCCCCGTGGCGGCTTGGGCGCCACCCGGTCTCTGGCGACCATCGTGCGCGACCCCGGCGTCGTGGTGGCGATCGTCACGATGACGCTGGCGCAGGCGGTGATGACGATGCAGATGGTCATCACCTCGCTCCACATGAGTCACAACGGACACGTGCTGGCCAGCGTGGCGGCGGTGATGTCGTCGCACGTGTTCGGTATGTACGCTCTGTCGATGGTGGCGGGGCGGCTGGCCGACACCTGGGGCCGGCGGCCGCTGATCATGGGTGGCGCCACGATGCTGGTGGCCTCGACCCTGGGGGCGGCGCCGTCGGTGGCGGTGCTGCCGCTGGGGGCGTCACTCCTGCTGCTCGGCGTCGGTTGGAACTGCTGCTATGTCGGGGCCTCCGCATTGCTGTCCGACCGCTTGTCGGTGCCGGAGCGGAGTCGGGTCCAGGGCGTCAATGACTCGCTCCTGACCGGCACGGCGGCCGGGGGGAGTCTCCTGTCGGGCGTCGTCTTCTCGCATCTCGGCTACACCGTCATGGGGCTGGTCTGCGCCGTGGTGGCGACGGTACCCCTGATCCTGGCCTGGCGCCTCGAGAGTACCCGGGCCTCGACCGAGACGGCCTGAAGGCCGGGGGGCGTCTCCTGGCCGCGGGCTGCCCCCTTTCCCCACCCGGTCCGTCGAAGTAGCGTACGTCATTCCCGTCGCAGCCCGTCCTGTCTTGCCCATGCCGGAGGCCACCTCCGATGTTCCGCCGTTATGCCCTGCTGCTGGTTACGACCCTCGCCGCCGGCTGCCAGTCGAAGGTCAGTGGTGACATAACCCTGGAACGGTGGCGGAACGGTGACGCCGAGCCGGGGCAGTGGCTCGGTCTGGGCCGGACGTATCGCGCCGACCGGTTCTCGCCCCTGACGGCCATCTCGGAGACCAACGCGACCCAGCTGGGCTTTGCCTGGGAATCGGACGCGCGGTCGCGGCGGGGCCGGGTGGAGCATGGTCAGGAGGCGACCCCGATCGTGGTCGACGGCGTCCTGTACGTCTCGGGACCGTGGGGCACGGCCATCGCCGTCGAAGCGGCGACCGGGCGGCAGCTCTGGCGCTACGATCCGGAGGTCGACGGCAGCTACGGCCGCCGGGCCTGTTGTGACGTGGTGAGCCGGGGCCTGTCGGTGTGGGGCGGCCGGGTGTACGTCGCGACGCTCGACGGCTGGCTGGTGGCGCTCGACGCCGCCACCGGCAAGGAGGTCTGGAAGGCGGATACGTTCGAGGACCGGGCCACCCGCTTCTATACGATTACCGGCCCGCCGATCGTCGCCAACGGAGTAGTGGTCGTCGGCAACAGCGGGGCGGAGTTCGGGGTCCGGGGCTACATCACGGCGTACGACATCAAGTCCGGCGAACGGAAGTGGCGGTTCTACACCGTGCCCGGCGACCCGGCCAAGGGCCCGCCCGAAAACGACGCGATGAAACGGGCGCTCGAAACCTGGGGTCCGAAAACCGACTGGGCCTCCGGACTGGGCGGCACCGTCTGGGGCGAGATGAACTACGACCCCGAACTGAACCTCCTCTACGTCGGCACCGGCAACAGCACGCCGTACGCCGGCTGGCACCGCGACCCGTCGGGCGGCGACAATCTCTACCTGGTCTCGATCCTGGCGATCAATCCGGACGACGGCCAGCTCAAGTGGCACTACCAGCAGGTGCCGTGGGAAATCTGGGACTACACCGCGACGATGAACATGATCCTGGCCGATCTGACGATCGACGGCCGGCCGCGCAAGGTCCTGATGCAGGCGCCCAAGAACGGCTTCTTCTACGTCCTCGACCGGGCCACCGGCGAACTGATCAGCGCCAAACCCTACGTCTATACCAATTGGGCCAGCGGGGTCGACTCGGCCGGTCGGCCGATCCTCACCGGCCGGGCCAACTATCGCGACCGGCCCGCGGCCGTCTTCCCGACCCAGGCCGGCGGTCACAACTGGCAGCCGATGGCGTTCAGCCAGCAGACCGGCCTGGTCTACATCCCGGCGCGCGAGCAGGGCATGATCATGTTCACGGAACAGCAGTATCGCTGGCTTCCGGGCGACGTGAACATGGGATCCGGCGCGGTCTTCGGCGAACTGCCGAAGGAGTTCAAGCCCAGCCAGGAGCTGCCGATGCAGGTGGCGCCCGAACTGGCGCGCCAGTTCGTCGAGGCGGCGCGGGTCGAACCGTCGATGGCCACCCGGGAGTTTCTCCTGGCCTGGGACCCGATCGCGCAACGGGAGCGGTGGCGGGTGCCGCTCGGCACGACGGAGATGCTGGGGGGCGGGGTCCTGACCACGGCGGGCAACCTGGTGATCCAGGGGACGGCCGCCGGGCAGCTGAACGTCTACCGAGCCGACAACGGCGAGCGGCTCCATCAGATCGACGTCGGCACCGCGATCATCGGCGC
>JAEUJH010000232.1 GCA_016794825.1 Gemmatimonadota bacterium | reverse complement strand
GCGTCCCTCGGTCTCGATGATGCCCCCCACCATTGGAATCCCGTCCACCGGCGCCCCGACCAGGTCCGCGGCCATCTGGCGGCTCATGGGCAGGCCGCGAAGGTCCTGGAGCGAGTCGGGGTAGTCGACCCGCCGCAGGGCGGGGGCGACGGTCGCGTGGAACCGCTGCCTCGCCATCACGGCCGTCCGCTGCCGCCCACCGGACGTTCCCAGCACCACGGTCCAGGGCTCGCCACCGACGCCGGCCACGAGGCCGCGGAGGTCATCCGGGGTGATGTCCGGGTGGAGTTCGTCGAGGAGAATGGCGTCGGGCGCGAGGACCCTCAGGGCCTGACGAAACCGTTCGGGTCGCTCGAGGATGGTTCGGTCGCCGACGTTCCAGGTAATGACCCGGAGCGAGGTACCCGGAGGACGGTCGAGCGTACCGGTCGAGACGAGTGGAACTCCGCGCGTCGCGGGAGTGAACTCGTGGGTGAGTACCGGGGTGATCGCGACCACGCGATCCGCCTCGTCGATGGTCGCGATCCGAAACCGGACCGAGGGGCCGAGCGGCGCTCCTCGGGACGGCCGGCGGCCGAGTCGGATCTCGAAGTGACGATCGGAATGCGTCGGGCCATAGTGCAGGCCGATGTCGTAGGCATGGGTCCACAGGGTGTCGGCCGCCAGCCGATGGCGGATCCCGATGCGCTGGTTCGAAGCCGTTCGGGAGGAGAACGCGATGACGTGGTCGGCTCCCGGCAGGCCGTCGATCTCCGGCCCGGCGGCCGGGCCGTCCGCATCCAGGGTCAGTCGAAGCGTTCCTGGCATGGCCTGCAGGTTGGTTTCCGATGCCAGCGTCAGCCGGAGGTAGAACGCGCCGTCGTCGTGCGCGGTGCCCACCGCCTGAAGCGAGTGCGCCGGGCCGGTCTGCTCATTGGCCGACCGCCAGATCGGCTCCCGGTTGGCCCAGTCGTCCCACTCGCCGTCGATCCGAATGGGCCGTTCGTCGGCCGGGTTGGGCGACGGCTGCCCGGCCTGGCCAGCGCAACCGACGAGGTTCAGAAGCACCAGGATGGCCGGGAGACAGCGGCCAGCCGGGGGACTGACGTGCCTCCCCTTCGGCCATCGGCGCGGGCGCGCCGACGGGATCGGCGCTGGACCCGGCGACGCCGGTCTGGGGTGGAGACTCGACCTGTCGGAATGCATCGGCAATGACCTCGAGGAGGCGTCGAGAGTCGGCGTGGACGGCGGCGTTGTCAAGGGGCTCCGCATCGCCGGGCCGCGCGGTATCTTGAGGGTCAACCCAGCCCAGTTCGAGAACCCATGCAACGCCTCCTTTTCCTGGCGGGCGCCTTGGCCGCTGCCGGCCCCGTGGTCGCGCAGCGGCCGGCGACCCTGGCACCAGCCGTGCGCCGGTTCGTCGCGGTGGAGTCGCCCGCCGTGCTCCTCCGGAACGTGACGCTGATCGACGGCACCGGCACCGCGCCGCGGCCGGCCCAGGATGTCCTGATCGAGGGCGAGCGGATCAGCCGGGTCGGTCCAACCGGATCGATCCCGGCGCCGGCCGGCGGCCGGGTGCTCGAACTGGCGGGCCACACGGTGATTCCCGGCCTGGTCGGCCTGCACAATCATACTTTCTACTACACCCCCGCACCTCGCTCGGTCCAGTCCAATTACACCGCGCCGCTGTTGTACCTCGGCGCCGGCGTTACCACGATTCGCACCACGGGCAGCGCGTCGCCCTATGCCGAGCTGAACCTGCGGGCCAACGTCGACCGCGGCGAGCTGGCGGGCCCGCGCGTGTTCGTGACCGGCCCGTACCTCATCGGTCCCGGGCCCGACATGCGCCTCGATCTGGTCGGCATGCACGAACTCCGCAGCGCCGACGCGGCCCGCAAGGTGGTCGACTACTGGGCCGAGGAAGGGGCGACCTGGCTCAAGGTGTACACGCAGATCGATCGGGCCACGCTGAAGGCCGTGATCGATCAGGCCCATCGTCGCGGGCTCAAGGTGACCGGCCATCTCTGTTCGATCGGCTATCGGGAAGCCGTCGCCCTGGGCATCGACGCGCTTGAGCACGGGTTCCTGTCCAACTCGGAGTACAACGCCGAGAAGAAGCCGGATCTCTGCCCGGGCGGGTTCCGCAACGTCTTTGCCGACCTCGACATTGCGCGCGACCCGCGGGTGCAGGCGACCATGCGCGAGATGCTGGCCGCCAAGGTCGCCCTGACGTCGACGCTCGCCGTGTACGAGGCCTCGACCCCGGGGCGGTGGTTCGTCGATCCCCGGCTCTGGGATCTGCTCTCGCCCGACTCCCGGGCGGAGGAGGAGGCTCGTCATCGGGCCCTCGAGGGCGCGGCCAGCGCGGTCTCGATGCGCGCCGCGCTCCAGAAGTCGATGGAGTTCGAGGT
>JAEUJH010000229.1 GCA_016794825.1 Gemmatimonadota bacterium | reverse complement strand
TTGGTTCCGGCCACGAGCATCAACTTGCCCTTGAGGCTCGGCGCCCAGTTGAACGCGGTGGCCCGATCGTACGCCGCCTTGTTCCCCGGCCCGGGAATGCCGCCCAGGTACGGCTCGTAGATCACGGCGTCATACGGATCGAAGCCCGGCGACGAGGCAACCCCCGCCTTGTACAGGTCCGGCGCCTGCGCCAGGGCGGCCACGGTGAAATACCCGCCCCAGGAGTGGCCGTAGATCCCGACCCGGTCGAGGTCCATGAAGCGGTGCCGGGCCCCCAGCTGCCGGACGGCGCCCGCGTGGTCCTTGATCTCGTTCACCCCCCACGCCTTGAAGACCACGTCCTGGAACGCCTTCGACCGCTCCGGCGTCCCTCGGGCATCGAGGCACACCACCACGTAGCCCAACTGCGCCAGCGCCTGGGCCGCTGCCTGCTGCTTCATCTCGGGCGCGCTGAAGTTCCGGGCACACCACACGATCTGCGGCCCGCCGTAGATCCACTCGAGGACCGGGTACTTCTTGGCGGGATCGAAGTCGGCGGGCTTGTACATCACGCCCCAGAGATCGGTGACCCCGTCGGCCGCCTTGACCGTGAACTCCTCCGGGGGCGTCCACCCGACCGCCTTGAGCGCGCTGACGTCCATCGTGCCCAGGCGCCCGAGCCGCCGGCCGTCGTTCGAGCGCAGGTCGCTCACGACGGGACGATCGACCGCCGAATGGATGTCGACGAAGGTGGCCATCGAGGGTGAGAAGATCGCCTCGTGCTGGCCGGGCTCCTCGGTCAACTGGGTGGCGGGACCCCCGTTCAAGGGGACCCGCATGATGTGCACGTCGTAGGGGCGCTTCGGATCACTGTGAGCCGAGTAGTAGACGACCCGCGCCTTCGGGTCGACGGCTTCGACGCTGAGCGCCGGATACTCGCCCCGGGTCAGCTGAGCCACCAGGCGCCCGTCGAAATCGTAGTGATAGAGTTGGCGCCATCCGCTGCGGGTCGAGAACATCAGGATCCCGCTGCCATCGGGCAGCAGGGAGACGCCGGTGTTCCCGTAGTAGATCACCTCGTGCTGAACGGCCACGAACGTGCTGGCCGTGTCGGAGACCACGACCCGGCACGCCTTCGGCACGGGACGGCAGGCCAGCAGGTCCATGCGCCGGAAGTCGCGCTCGTACCGGGCCAGGATGACCTCCGACCCGTCCGGCCGCCACCCGATCAGGTTGAAGAAGCGGTCCCGGGTCGGCCCCACGTCGAGCGGGACGGTCTCCTTGCTCAGCACGCTCACGACGTGCGGCTGATACTCGTCGAGGGCGCCACCGGCGCGAACCACGCGAATCGGGACCACCTCGTCGTTCCGCTTGAGGAAATGCTGCCGCGGATTGACCTCGACCTGACGCCGATCGAGCCGGGCGGCGTAGAGCATCGTCCCGTCCGGCGACCAGGGATCGAGCGCCACCATCCCGATCACCCCGCCGGCCTTGAGCGCCACCCGGGGCGCCTCCGTAGTCCATCCGAAGTCAGGGGTCCCGTCCCGGGTCAGCGGGTCGTAGCGCCCGTCGGCGGTCGAGCGGAGGACCAGATTGCCATTCTGAATCGACACGAACTGCCGCCGATCGGGCGACAGCACCTCCAACGTGGTCGCGTCCGGAACCAGATACCGGGGCATCTGGAAGGGCCTCGGCGTAAACCGGGCCTCGTCGGACAGCTGATAGACATCGTCGACGTAGGAATTCCGGGGCAACCGAACGACCCGGTTGGCGACAGTATCGAGCGCGTAGGAACGACCCTCGAACGTCACCTGCAGGCGGCCGTCCGCTCTCGGCACGAAGGTCTCGAACGGTAGGCCGCGATAGGGCAACTCGCGGCCCAGCGCCGTCCGGAATGCCTCCCGCACCCGCGCCACGTCCAGCAACGGCCGCCGCTGACCCGCCCGGTCGACCTGGATCAAGACCGTGTTCTCCGGCCCGCCCTCGGCAAACCAGAACCCGGTCCCGTCCGCCAGCCAATTCGGGGTAACCCGCCCGCCCGTCACCAGTGACCCGATCTCCAGGTACCGCTCGTACCGCTCCTGCTGCGCGGGCGACTGAGCCGACCCGGCCGTCGCCGCCCCAAGGGCGGCGACGGTCAGGACGACGAGCGAGCGAGCCCCCCGGCTCCTCATCGGAACATCCGGGTCGTGACCGTCAGGCCGAAGGTGCGCGGCGTCGCCAGGAGGACCGACGTGCCGCCGAACGACGTCCCGTACGCCAGGTACCGCTCGTCGTTCAGGTTCTTGCTCCAGAGCGCGAACTCCCAGTCCCGGAGCTGGACGGCCGCCCGGGCGTTGATGACACTGTACGCCTTCTGCGGGATCTTGTTGTTCAGGTCGAAGAAGTGCTTGCCGACCATCCGCCATTCACCCCGCAGGCTCAGGGTATGCCCGCGCCCGCCGAGCGGGATGTCGTACTGCACCACCGGCGTCGAGGTGAACGTCGGGGTGTAGACCAGCTTGTTGCCGCTCAGGATGAGCGGCTGGCTCGGATTGACCGACAGGTTGAGCGAGTCGTACTGCGCGTCGGTGATGCCGAGGTTCCAGTCCACCATCAGGTTCTTGGCGGGAACCGACGAGAACTCGAGTTCGATGCCCTTGCTGGTCGCTTTGCCCGAGTTCAACGTCGTGCTGGTGAAGGTCGAGAAATCGTAGGTCGACACCTGACCGTCGGTCCACTTGATCAGGAACAGGGTCAGGTTGGCCCGCACCCGGTCGTCATTCGAGGCCCATTTGGCGCCGACTTCGAAGTTGCTGGTGTACTCCGCCTCGTAATCGTCCGCCGGCCGGCCCGTCACGGTTGCCGGGTTGATGCCACCGGCCCGATACCCGCGGGAAAACAGGCCGTAGAGCGTAAACCGGTCGTTCGGCCGGAACGCCACGCTGGCCTTCGGGCTCCAGGCGCTCGACTTGGCTTCCTTGTTGACCGGCGTCCCCGGGAAGCTCGGCCCCCCCTGGGTCGTCAGGTCGGTCTTGCTGTAGTAGGTGTTGGTCTGATCGTCGCGCCGGAGCCCGAACGTCAGGTCGACTTTGTTGGCGATGGTGTAGGTGGCCTGGCCGAAGAACGCGGTCCCGTCGGCGTTGTTCCGGACTTCACCCAGGCTGTTGGTCGGCAGCTGGAACGGCGAGAGCGGCGCCGCGATGAAGACGTCGAACCGCCCGGGGTTCCGCTGGGCGAACGCGTAGGCGCCCACCGTCCACTGGAACGGCGAGCCCTTCCGCGACCCGATCCGGAGTTCTTCGGTGAACGCCTTGTTGACGTACCCATCCTCGGTGAACCCGGGCTGACCGTAGGTCGAGGTCAGCAGGT
>JAEUJH010000218.1 GCA_016794825.1 Gemmatimonadota bacterium | reverse complement strand
CACCGGCATCGACGACGGCAGCACGACCCGTTTCACCAGCGATTCGATCTACCTGGCCCCCGAGTGGAGTCGGGACGGGTCTCGGGTCATCTTCACGACCCTGCGCCGGCAGGGCAACGCGGCGTCCCACGTTCTGGCGGTGGCCGCCACCGGGGGTGGCACGCCGGACACCCTGCTGACCCGGCCCAACAGCATCTACGAGGTGGACCTCACGCCCGACGGGAGCCGAATCCTCTGGCGCGAGGATGTCGGCGCCAACAGCCGTGACATCCTTTCGGCGGCGCCGCATCGCGGCGATTCGACCCGGCCCGAACGAACCACCCAGTTCGACGAACGCGGCATCGCGCTGTCGCCCGACGGGCAGTGGTACCTCTACACCTCCAACGAGACGACTCGATCGGACGTGTACCTCTCCCGCCTGGGTGGCGACGGCGCCCGCTGGCCGGTGTCCCGTTCCGGCGGGGCCGAGCCCCGATGGGCCCGCAACGGCGAGGTCTTCTTCCGCACGCCCGACTCGGTCTTCACGACCCGGATCACGCTCGGCGCAACCCCGCGGATCGAGACCCCGCGGGCGCTGTTCGCCGATCGCTCGTACTACGTCGGTCTGGAGTCGGTGTGGGACGTGTCGCCGGACGGCCGACGTTTCGTGTTCGTCCGGGTGGAGGACGACGGCAGCACGAGACTGCATTTGCTGACGAACTGGATTTCCACCTGGCGGCAGCCTTGACGTCGGCGTGAGGCCGCCGGTTCGCCCAATCCCCTTGCCGACTCGGGCCGGGAACCACCCGACCCGACCGCAACAACGTTCTAACCGACAATCTGGTCAGGTGATTTCCGTTCGGTAGATTACCGATCGGCGCGGGCTCGATGTCCACTTCGACAGGCACACCATGAATCCCCTTCCTTCGACCCTCACGGCCCTCTGCGTGCTAGTGGCGCCGCTCCAGGCACAGCCGTCGCTCACGCTGAACGATCTGAAGCGGGTCGTCGGGGTCGGCGGCGTGGTGCTCTCCCCCGACGGCTCCACGGCCGTGATCTCCGTGTCGCGGCCGTCGTTCGAGCGGAATCGGAACGAGTCCGACCTCCACGCCGTCGACATCGCGACCGGGGCCCGGCGGCAGCTCACCTTCGACCGACGAGGGGTCGGCGGAGCCCGATTCTCCCCGGACGGGAAGTGGCTCGGCTTCCTCGCGCCCGACACCGGCGGCACGGCGCAGGTCTGGATCATGCCGATGGCCGGCGGCGCCGGCGAAGCACGGCGGGTGACCACTCATCCGACCGGCGTGGAGCATTTCAGCTGGCGCCCCGACGGCGGCGCCATCGCCTACGGAGCCGCGGACCAGGCGCCCAAGCTCGAGGGCGAGGATCGCTTCCTCACGACCTTTACCGTCGGCGCCCAGGATCTCTTCCTCCGCGAGAACCTCCAGCCGCAGCACATCTGGGTCGTCGAACTCGGCGGCGGCCCGGCCAAGCGGCTCACCAGCGGAGCCTGGACGCTGGAGTTCGTGCTCCCGCCGGGAAGTCCGCCGTCGGGCCTCAGCTGGTCTCCCGATGGGAAGACGATCGCCTTTGCCCGGGTGGTGGCGCCGGAGAGCGGGAAGCTCGACTCCGTCAGCGTTCAGCTCCTGGACGTGGCCACCGGCGCCATCAAGCCCCTCACGGCGGCCCGCACGTTCGAGAACAATCCGGTCTTCTCGCCGGACGGCCGCTGGGTCGCGTACTGGTATCCGCGGGACGGGCGGGGCGACCTCTCCTGGGAG
>JAEUJH010000982.1 GCA_016794825.1 Gemmatimonadota bacterium | reverse complement strand
CGCTTGTTTTCCTCCGCGCTGGGCGGGACGCAGACCCGCGACCCGCCCTCGCCCGAGGCCCTCCGGTTCGTCCGTCGGATGATGCTCAACATGGATCCGCCGGAGCACTCCCGCCTCCGGAGGCTGCTCACCCGTTCGTTCACCCCGAGGGCGGTCGCCCAGCTCGAAGAGCGGATCCGGGGCCACGCCCGCGCCATCGTAGACCGGGTCGTTGGCGACGCCGAGTCGGGGCGGTGCGACTTCGTGTCGGACGTGGCGGCCGACCTGCCGCTCCTGACTCTGGCCGAAATCCTCGGCGTGCCGGTGGAAGATCGGATGCTCCTGTTCGACTGGTCGAACCGGGTCATCGGCTACCAGGATCCCGAGTACCGTGGCTCCGCTGCGTTCGATCCCGCCTCGGGGACGCCGATGGCCCGCGAGGCGTTGCGGTTGCGCCCCCAGCCCGGCCCCGGAGGCGCCATGCCCGATCCGCGGACCCGCGATGGGATGGCCGACCTCTACGCCTACGCGCACCTCCTGGCCGAGGAAAAGCGCCGCCACCCGGGCGACGACGTGATGTCGATCCTCCTGGCCGCCGCGGATGACGACGGCGGCCAGGTGTCGGTCGAGGAGTTCGAGAACATGTTCTGGCTCTTTGCGGTGGCCGGGAACGAGACCCTCCGAAACGGGATCCCGGGTGCCGCCGTCGGGCTGCTCGAGAACCCCGAGGCGCAGGAGCAGCTCCGGGCCGAGCCGGGATTGCTGCCCGGGGCCATCGAGGAACTGCTCCGGTGGTGGACCCCGGTCATGACCTTTCGACGCACCGCCACGGCCGACTGCCAACTGAGCGGCGTTTCGATCCGCGCCGGGCAGAAGGTGGTAGTGTCGTTCACCTCGGCCAACCGGGACGAGGCCGTCTTTGCCGATCCGGATCGGCTCGACATCCGCCGGCATCCCAACCCTCACCTGGCCTTCGGTCATGGGCCGCATTTCTGCCTCGGCGCCCAGCTGGCCCGGGTGCAGATGCGGGCCCTCTTTGCTGAGGTCCTCGGCCGGATGGGTCGATTCCATCTGGATGGACGTCCGGTCTGGCTTCAATCGAATTTCCAGCGGGGGGTCAAGCACCTGCCGATCCGCTGGTCGCGCCGGGAGGCGCTCCCGACATGACGACTCCGCTCATGATCCGATCCGGCGGAGAGGGCGACGCCGTGCTCCTCCTCCTCCATGGCCTGGGCGCCACCGGGGACGTCTGGGATGGCGTGGTGGCGCGGTTGCCGGGCCGGTGGCCGGGCGCGTGGATGGTTCCCGACCTGCCCGGCCACGGGGGCTCGGCAGCTCTGCCGTCGTATTCGTTCGGTCACCTCGCCGCGGCGGTGGCGGCCGCGCTTCCGCCCGGCCGCCCCGTGACCGTCGTGGGTCATTCGTTAGGCGGCGTCGTGGGGCTCGCGCTGGCCAGCGGCTGGTTCGGCGTTTCCGTGGCCGCCGTGGCTGGGGTGGGAATCAAGGTCGTCTGGTCCGAGGAAGATCTGGCCCGGTCGCGAGCCCTGGCCGCACGGCCCAATCCGCGCTACGCCACCCGGCAGGAAGCCGCCGAGCGGCACCTGAAGGTGGCCGGCCTGGCCGGCTTGGTGGCCCCGGAGGCGGTGCCGGATGGCGCTCTGGTCCGGCGCGATGCCGAGTGGACCCTGGCGTTCGACCCCGCGGCCTTCGGGGTCGGCGCCCCGGATCTGCCCGGCCTCCTGGCGGCGGCGCGGGCGCCGGTCGTGCTGGCGACGGGTGAACGCGACCCGATGTCGCCTCCGGATCATCTCCGGGCGCTCGGGGTGGAGGCGGTCGTGCTCCCGGGTTTGGGGCACAATGCCCATGTCGAAGGGCCCGACGCGGTCCTGGCCCTGATCGATCGGCTTCGCGCCGCCGATTGACCGTGGGGCCATGGCCTCACTGGACACCGCCGCCACGGCCCGAAGACCGGGGCGAGCCCGCGATCAGCTTCTGATCCAAGTCGGCCCCACGGCGGCCGCGGCACTTCGTGAGCCCCGCACCGTTGCTGGCCGGTCCATTGGCTTTCCGTTACTTTCTCGACGCTCGACGGTCCCCACCACTTTCCATTTCGAGGCACCTCCATGTCCGTGACGAAGCCGGTGACGGCGATCGCGGTCCTTCTCCTCGCTGCTGGCGCCCAACCGGCCGCGGCCCAGCGGCTCGAGTCGCGCCCGGTCCCGCTGCGGGGCATCTCGTCGTTCACCTTCCAGTCCCCTTCGATGGGGGACCGGTACGCCGTCAACATCTCCGTTCCTCGCGGCGTTCGAGCGGGATCCGGCCGGAAATACCCGGCGATCGTCACGACCGACGGCGATTGGGCCTTCTTCGCGGTCAACGAGGCCGCGTCGGGCGTGATGCAGCAGGGGGCGATCGACACCCTCATCGTGATCAGCATCGGCACCGGCGTCGAGGACGGCGATTCGGTCTGGAGTCGTCGCCGGGTCTATGAGTTCTCGCCGCCGGATTGGGACCTCAAGGATCCGTTCGGCCAGGTCGTGGCGCAGGCATGCCAGGCCTTTCGGATGGCGCCGGGGCGGTGCACCGGCGGTGCCCCGAAGTTCCTCAATGTCATCGTCAACGAACTGCTCCCGATGGTCATGGCGCAGTATCCGATCGACCCGAATCAGCTTGGCCTCTTCGGGGTGTCCGCCGGTGGCTTCTTCGCGTCCTGG